>CAIVAH010000216.1 GCA_903903765.1 uncultured Methylococcaceae bacterium | reverse complement strand
GTCCTTGCCTAATATAGACATTATTTAAAAAGTACCGACTATGGATAAATTAATAATTACAGGTGGCACGCGTCTAT
Organism: uncultured Methylococcaceae bacterium; assembly: GCA_903903765.1. GTDB lineage: Bacteria > Pseudomonadota > Gammaproteobacteria > Methylococcales > Methylomonadaceae > Methylobacter_C. The sequence continues at coordinate 8,593 of CAIVAH010000216.1, read as the reverse complement.
CTGGAGAACTTCGTATCTCAGGCGCAAAAAATGCAGCTTTACCTATTCTGGCGGCCACTTTACTTTCAGATAAACCTGTTAGTGTGGGAAATATTCCGCATTTACATGACATTACCACTACTATGGAATTATTAGGTCGCATGGGTGTGCGTCTGGTGGTTGATGAGAAAATGAATATTGAAGTTGATAGTAGTACTATCAATAGTTATGAAGCCCCTTATGAGTTGGTAAGAACTATGCGGGCATCAATATTAGTGCTAGGGCCTTTATTAGCGAGATTTGGTGAGGCGCATGTGTCATTGCCAGGTGGTTGTGCTATTGGTACCCGTCCTGTTGATATCCATATCAATGGTTTAATTAAGATGGGTGCTGATATCGTTGTTGAAGGCGGGTTTATTCATGCAAAAGCGACGCGCCTAAAAGGCTGTCGTTTAGTTTTAGAGCAAATCACGGTTACAGGTACCGAAAATTTATTAATGGCGGCTACCTTAGCAGAAGGGACAACTATTATTGAGAATGCCGCAAAAGAACCAGAAGTGACTGATTTGGCACATTTCTTAAATGCAATGGGCGCTAAAATTAGCGGTATTGGTACAGATGTTTTAGTCATTGAAGGTGTAGATAGTTTAGGCACTGAAAATTTGCATTATGAGATTTTGCCAGATCGTATTGAGACAGGGACTTATTTAGTTGCTGCTGCTATTACTGGTGGTAAGGTTAAGTTAAAGAATACTCGTCCGGATATTTTGGATGCTGTCTTAGAAAAATTAGTAGAAGCGGGTGCTGAAATTACAACGGGTGAAGACTGGATAGCCTTAGACATGTATGGTAAAAAACCGAAAGCAGTGTCTTTGCGTACCGCACCTTACCCCGCGTTTCCTACGGATATGCAAGCCCAGTTTATTGCGATGAATGCAATTGCCGATGGCGTGGGTGTGATTACTGAAACTATTTTTGAAAACCGCTTTATGCACGTACAAGAGTTGCAACGTATGGGGGCAAAAATTAAGTTAGAGTCTAATACGGCTATTTGTTCGGGTGTTGAAAAATTAGTGGGAGCTCCCGTAATGGCAACTGACTTAAGAGCATCGGCTAGCTTGGTTGTAGCGGCTCTGGTCGCTGAAGGAAGTACTTTAGTTGATCGTATTTATCACATTGATCGTGGTTATGATCATATTGAAGAAAAGCTTGCGCAACTTGGTGCGACTATCCGTCGTGTGCCAAATTAAGGGTGTTTTATGATAACTATTGCTGTTTCTAAAGGTAGAATTTACGAAGACGCATTGCCCTTATTGGAAGCGGCAGGGATTGTGCCAACTGATGATCCTAAAACTTGCCGTAAATTGATACTGGCTACTACAAGACCAGATGTGCAACTGGTTATTATTCGACCAACTGATGTTCCCACTTTTGTTGAGTATGGTGCGGCTGATATGGGGGTGGCAGGTAAAGATGTTTTATTAGAGCATGGTGCGGAAAGTCTATATGAGCCATTGGATTTAAATATAGCTTGTTGTCGATTGATGACAGCTACGCATAAAAATGCGCCAGAGTTAAGTGGACGTATTAGGGTTGCAACAAAATACGTGAAAATAGCGCAAAGTTATTTTGCTAGTAAAGGTATACAAGCTGAGATTATTAAGCTCTATGGTTCAATGGAGTTAGCGCCATTAGTAGGATTAGCTGATTGCATAGTTGATTTAGTGGATACAGGTAACACGTTAAAGGCAAATGATTTAGAACCTCGTGAATTAATTATGAATATTAGTTCTCGATTGGTCGTTAATAAAGCGGCTATGAAAATGAAACATGCAGCGGTTTCAGATTTAATTTCTCACTTTGAGAAAGCTCTCGCTAGCAGGAATTAAGATGGCTTATCTAAGTATGAATAAGTTGGATGCTACATCAGCTAATTTTGCTGGGCAATTGCAAAAATTATTAGCTTGGGATGCGACTGATGATTTGGATATACAAGCGCGAGTATTAAACATTATTGCTGATGTACGTAAAAACGGTGATCAAGCGGTTATTGAGTATACGAATTGTTATGATCATCGAGATATTCAGGAGGCTATTGAGTTAGAATTATCCATTGAACGATTAAATTTAGCTTGGGAAAATTTGCCAGTTGATCAAGCTCAGGCGTTGCAAACAGCTGCAGATCGTATTAAGGCTTATGCTGAATATCAAAAATTACAATCTTGGCAATATACAGAAGCTGATGGCACGATTTTAGGCCAAAAAGTAACGGCATTGCCTAGTGTTGGTCTTTATGTTCCTGGTGGTAAAGCAGCTTATCCCTCTTCAGTATTGATGAATGCAATTCCTGCTAAGGTAGCAGGGGTTAAAGATTTAATTATGGTTGTGCCAACTCCCAAAGGTGAGGAGAACGATCTAGTATTGGCCGCTGCATTTTTAGCTGGTGTGGATAGGGTGTTTACTATAGGTGGAGCCCAAGCAGTTGCCGCCTTAGCTTATGGAACTGAAACTATACCAGCGGTAGCTAAGATAGTGGGGCCTGGTAATATTTATGTGGCTACTGCTAAAAAAATGGTGTTTGGGCAGGTGGGAATTGACATGATTGCAGGCCCTTCTGAGATATTAATTATTTGTGATGGTAAAACTAATCCTGATTGGATTGCGATGGATTTATTTTCGCAAGCTGAGCATGATGAAAATGCGCAATCTATTTTAATTTCTGATGATGCTGAGTTTTTACAAGCCGTAGAAAATAGTATTAATACTTTATTGCCAACTATGGAACGTGCTGAGATTATTAGAGCATCCTTGATAGGTCGAGGTGCTTTAATTAAAGTTGATCATTTACACCATGCTGCTGAGATTGCAAATATTATTGCTCCAGAGCATTTAGAGTTATCAGTTGAAGATCCGCAAACTTTATCAGAAAGTATTGAACATGCAGGGGCTATCTTTATGGGTCGATATACAGCAGAGGCATTAGGTGATTATTGTGCAGGACCTAATCATGTATTGCCAACATCTAGTACTGCAAGATTTTCATCTCCATTAGGCGTTTATGATTTTCAAAAGCGATCTAGTATCATTAATTGTTCTGAACTTGGAGCGGATACCTTGGGTAAAACGGCTTCAATTTTGGCGCGTGGCGAAAGTCTGACTGCTCATGCCCGCTCTGCAGAATACAGAATTAAATAAGATTCAAAGTTATCATCTTATGTTTAATTTGAAGCGCTTAACAATAAGTTTATCTCATGAGTAATTCTGCATTGATATCCAAGGTATTTCGAAAAGAAGTGTTGGCGATGGCTGCTTATAAAGTCGCAAATGCCAGGGGCTTTATTAAACTTGATGCAATGGAAAATCCCTATGGTTGGCCAGAAGAAATTAAAAGCCAGTGGCTTGATCATTTGAAAGATTGTCAATTAAATCGATATCCTGATCCTCAGGCTAGCCAATTAGTAAAAACTATTCGGGCGCTAGATCATTTGCCAGAGCAGTTTGATATTTTATTGGGTAATGGTTCTGATGAAATTATTCAATTATTATTGATGGCATTGCCAGAGGGGTCATCGGTATTAGCGCCAACTCCCGGATTTGTTATGTATAAACAAATCAGTGATTGTTTAGGCTTAAATTATATTGGGGTGCCGGTATTAGCAGATGACTTTGCTTTAGATTTGCCTACTATGTTGGGTGCGATAGAAAAGCATCAGCCTTTACTGATTTTCTTGGCTTATCCAAATAACCCTACCAGTAATTTGTTTAGTACGGATGCCATGAAGGCCATTATAAAGGATGCGCCGGGTTTGGTAGTTGTTGATGAAGCTTATGCACCTTTTGCGAATGCAAGTTTTATCGATCAGCTTGATAATTATGATCACTTATTGATCATGCGGACGGTATCAAAATTAGGCTTGGCTGGGGTGCGATTGGGATATGTGATGGGGCAGCCTGCTCTTATTGAACAATTGAATAAGATTAGGTTGCCTTATAATATCAATAGTCTTACTCAAATCACGGCTGATTTTGCACTTGCTCATAAAACTTTTTTTGCTCACCAAACGGATATTATCTGCGAACAAAGAACTTATGTTATGAATGAACTTGTAAAGATGGATGGTATTGTTGCTTATCCAAGCGCTGCTAATTTTATACTTTTTAAAGTACCAGACTTTAAAGCAACAGATATTTTCCTATCAATTAAGCAGCAAGGTGTTTTAATAAAAAATATGACGGGTCAAGGTGGTTTGTTGGTAGATTGTTTACGAGTGACTATAGGGACTCCAGATGAAAATAAAGCCTTTTTGGCGGCCTTAAGAAAAAGTTTGGTTGATTTAACCCTATGAATAATAAGTGTTTTGTATTAGGTGGATTACTATAAAAAACAACTTTCTCATGCTTTAGAAAGACTATAAGTAATATTAATTTACTGTGAATGCATAAATTATCGTGACCAAGTGCTTCAAATTCACCATCTTATAGTGTTATATTGGCGAAAATAAAAATGAGCTGTAAGGCCGTGAATACAATCAGGAGAATTCTATAATGAATAATAAAGGCGTAGATAAGTCTAAACGCCAGTTTTTGACTTCGGCATTGACCGTTGTTGGTGCTGTTGGTTCGGGCTATTTAGCAGTTCCTTTTCTTGCTCAAATGCAACCTAGTGTTAAGGCAATGGCGGCTGGGGCGCCTGTAGAGGTTGATATTAGTAAGATTGAAGATGGTCAGCTTATTAGAGTAGCTTGGCGTGGGAAGCCTGTTTGGGTTTTAAATAGACAGCCGGAAGTATTGGCGACTTTAAAAACTTTAGATAGTGAGTTAAGGGATCCATCGTCCAATGAGTCTATTCAGCCACCTTCTAGTAAAAACGCAGTTAGATCGCAGCGTCCTGAGATTTTTGTTGCGGTCGGTTTATGTACTCATTTAGGTTGTTCGCCTACTTTCCGTCCGGAGATTGCGCCTGTTGATTTGGGCGAAAAATGGCAGGGTGGTTTTTTCTGTCCTTGTCACGGTTCTTGGTTTGATTTAGCGGGTCGTGTTTATCGTGGAGTGCCTGCGCCGACTAACCTAGAGATTCCGCCTTATCGTTATATTAGCGATACACGTGTCATAATTGGTGAGTCTTCTGAGGAGAAAAGTGCATGAAACCAAGCCGTTTAGCTGAATGTGGAAATTGGGTTTTAAATCGATTTCCGGTAACAAAGTTTTGGAATGATCACATGGCGCAATATTACGCGCCTAAAAATTTTAATATTTGGTATTTTTTTGGATCATTAGCCTTATTGGTATTAGTGAATCAGATTCTTACGGGTATTTTGTTAACCATGAATTACAAGCCAGATGCAAAGTTAGCCTTTGACTCTGTCGAATACATTATGCGAGATGTACCTTGGGGATGGTTGGTGCGTTATATGCACTCAACAGGGGCATCTGCTTTTTTCATTGTGATTTATTTGCATATGTTTAGAGCCTTGTTATATGGTTCATTTAAGCATCCACGTGAGTTAATCTGGATTTTTGGCATGTTGTTGTTTGTGGCTTTAATGGCAGAAGCTTTCATGGGCTATTTATTGCCATGGGGGCAAATGTCATTTTGGGGGGCGCAAGTAATTATTTCATTGTTCAGTGCTATTCCGGTTATTGGTGACGATTTATCTCTTTGGATTAGAGGTGATTATGTTATTGCGGATGCGACATTAAATAGATTCTTTGCTTTTCATGTTATTGCTGTGCCTCTAGTATTGGTGATGTTGGTGTTTATGCACTTAGTGGCATTACATGAGGTGGGTTCTAATAACCCAGATGGTATTGAAATTAAGGAGTCCAAAGATCCTTGGGGACATCCTGTGGATGGTATTCCTTTTCATCCTTATTACACAATAAAAGACTTGGTCGGAGTGGGCGTATTCTTATTGTTTTTTGCAACAGTAATATTTTACATGCCCGAAATGGGTGGGTATTTCTTAGAGCATGCTAATTTTATACCAGCAGATCCTATGAAAACCCCTGAGCATATTGCGCCAGTTTGGTATTTCACGCCTTTCTATTCAATATTACGAGCTATTCCAGATAAGTTTGCTGGTGTGATAGGTATGGGAGGATCTATTGTCGTATTGTTTTTGATGCCTTGGTTAGATAGATGTAAAGTTAAATCGATACGCTATCGGGGTGGTATCTTTAAGAAGGCCTTGTTTTTGTTTGTTATTAGTTTCTTGGCCTTAGGTTATTTAGGTACTCAACCTGTAACTCCAATTGCTACAACGATGGCAAGATTGTTTACGACTATTTATTTTGGATTTTTCCTGTTGATGCCTATTTATACGCGTTGGGAAAAAACAAAACCAGTTCCTAGAAGATTAACAAAGGTAAAAAGTTTCGAAGATCAATTGCATGAAATTGAAGAACAAATTCCTGCTTTTATAGAAGAAATTACTGAGGTTAAGCCTGCTTCTACAGAAATTGGTCATCCAGCATTTAAAGGTGCTTTTTTTAATAGAAGACCCAATCCAAAAGGGATTGCACACGTCTTAAGCCGAGTCGCTACCAAACTAAAAAGGAGCCTTGACTAATGAAAAGTTTATTAACTATTCTATTGTTATTTACCTTGGCTTTTAATATTAGCGCATCGGAAGAAGTAGAGTTACAAGAAGCCAATATTGATCTTTCTGATACGGATTCTTTACAACGGGGTGCGCAACATTTTGTAACGTATTGTTTAGGTTGTCACTCTGCTAAACATATTCGTTATTTACGTTTTGCTTTAGATGTGGGAGTCGATCCCAAAAAAGTGTTGAATGATATTGCCCCAGAAGGTTCGAGTATTTATGATCAGATTCATAGTGCTATGAATAAGCATGATGCAGAGAAATGGTTTGGTGTTCAACCGCCTGATTTATCTTTAATCGCTAGATCGCGCGGTGCAGATTGGTTGTATAGTTATTTAAAAAGTTATTACATTGATACTTCAAGACCTTTTGGGGTTAATAACTTGGTTTTTCAAGATACAGCGATGCCTAATCCTTTGTGGAAGTTACAAGGTGAGCAACATGCGGAAGCTAGGAAGACTATTTATGGTGAGTACACCAAGTTAGTTTTAGATGCACCAGGTACTTTGTCTGAACATGAATTTGATTTATTTGTAAATGACTTGGTTAATTTCTTGGTTTATGTGGGAGAACCTGTAAAACTTGAACGTGAGCGTTTAGGTAAATTTGTATTATTATTCTTAGTAATATTCTTAGTGATAGCTTATTTGCTGAAAAAAGAATATTGGAAAGACGTAGATTAATGCATTTCTAAATTGAAAATAGGGTAGGTTCCTTCTTAATCTATATTGTAAATTGTGGCATATACGTCAGCTCAAAAGAGTTTACGTCTATGTTACAATGTTGCTTTAATCGACCCATATCCAGAGGTTGTTAGTCGTGGCAAATAATATTAATCGTAGAGCTGTTATGACGCTTTTCTCGTCGCCAAATTGTGCAATGAGTCATTGTGCTCGTTTTGTATTACATGAGAAAGCAGTTACAGCAGAAGTGGAATTTTATGACCCGAATGATCCGCCCGAAGATTTGTTAGAGCTAAATCCTAATGGCACTTCTCCTACATTTATTGAACGTGAATTAGTGTTGTATGATTCCAGAATCATTATGGAATATCTAGATGAGCGATTTCCGCATCCACCTTTACACCAAATGGATCCAGTGTCTCGTGCTAATGCTCGGATGATTATTAAGCGTATTGATGAAGACTGGTATGATCAGTTGGCAAAAATATTAAGTTCTGGAGAAAAGAAGGCTTCGCAAGCAAAGAAAGTATTGCGTGAAAGTATTTTATCTGCAGAGCCAGTTTTTGCAGCAAGGCCTTATTTCATGAGTGATGAGTTCTCATTGATTGATTGTACTATTGCTCCGCTGTTGTGGCGCTTACCTAGTATAGGTATTGATGTTACTAGTTCAAGTGAAGTGATTGCGGCATATGCGCAGAGGGTTTTTAATAGGCCTGCATTTAAACGTAGCTTGAGTGATGCAGAGCAAGAAATGTTTGAATTAGCAAAATAAATCATTGATATGACGTCTCTAAAACCTTATTTAATTCGATCAATATATGATTGGATAATGGACAATGACTTAACCCCGTATCTATTAGTTGACGCTGAGAATAGTCGCGCAATAATTCCTGAGCAATTAGTTGAGGATGGGAAGATCATTTTAAATATCAGGCCGCAAGCTGTTCAGGAGTTATCTTTAGGTAATTCGGAGATTTTTTTTAAAGCGCGTTTTAGTGGAAATTCGATGAATATTATTGTGCCTATTTCTGCTGTGATGGCTATTTATGCTAAAGAAAACGGCAAGGGTATGATTTTCGATCAAGAGGAAGATGCTTCCGATGAGCCGCCTCCTACGCCAACAAAAAAATCCACAAAGCCTAATTTGCGACTAGTAAAATAATCGAGCCAATTTAATACTACAGTAGTTCGTAAAGTCACCGTATAATAGCGAGTTATTTTAGTAGTATTTAGGTGCGGTTTATGCAAATTATTCAGGAAGCTCTCACGTTTGACGATGTTTTATTAGTCCCTGCACATTCTGTTGTGTTACCACGTGAAGTCGAG
>CAIVAH010000215.1 GCA_903903765.1 uncultured Methylococcaceae bacterium | reverse complement strand
TGTGCTGGCTATGAAAGGTGATTTTATGATTTATGCCCCGTCTTTAGAAGGTACGCTGGTGGTAGATTTAAGTTCTGCAAACATGCCGTTTGAGAATCAGCCTTTTAAAAAATGCCAGATTATTACTTTTGCTAAAAAAGATTTTCAAGAATTTGTGTTTAACGGCGTTAAAGGTCTAAAGCATCAATTAAATCAAGCTCAGTTAACAGAGATTATTGCGCAATGTAATGCCAAAGCCGCTATTGTGGATTTGTAAGGGCCATGCTATGAAAAAAATTGTTTTAATTGAGGTGCTATTTGGGACATTAATTTTATTGAATGTAACGGCTTGTGCATCGATAAAATCAGTTGAACCTAGACTGGTAGGTAATGATAGAGATAGTCATGGCTGTATTGGATCAGCGGGTTATCAATGGTGTCAAAGTCAAAATCAATGTGAACGGTCTTGGGAATTAACGGCTGAAAAGGGCTTTGATAATACTTCAGAAGCTTTTGATGAGTATTGTCATACGGCCAAATAATCTAAAACCTTACTGGTTTAAATATTTTCGAGGGTGTTGCTGGGTGTTACAATAAAGGTAACATAATTAATACTCTAAGCAGATTATCCGTGCATTTAACTGATTCCCTTCATTTTTCTGATGCGTCACCCACTCGGTTACGCGAAATTCCTTATAACTATACTTCTTTTTCTGATCGAGAAATTGTCATTCGCTTGTTGGGTGAAGAGAGTTGGCAAATCTTAGAAACACTGCGTGCAGAGCGTATCACTGGGCGTTCTGCCAGAATGTTGTTTGAGGTATTGGGTGATATTTGGGCCGTGCAACGCAACCCGTACTTAGAAGATGATCTATTGGATAACCCCAAGCGTCGTAAATCATTATTAGATGCTTTGCGTCATCGTATTAAACAATTGCATAAAAAAGATGCGGCTGATGATTCTAATCATCCTGAGCGTGCGCAACGCGTTGAGCATTTAATTAAAGCGGCGCAAAAAGCAGTGAATGATTTTGAAGCGCATTTTAAACATACTTATGATTTAAGACGTAAAACTATTTCCTTATTATCTAAACATACTCGTAAAGATAATATTTGTTTTGATGGTTTTGCCCGCGTATCACATGTTACTGATGCGACCGATTGGCGGGTTGAATATCCGTTTGTGGTGTTGTATCCCTCTACAGAAGACGAGATTGGGCATTTAGTTCGAGATTGTATTAAATTGGGACTGACGATTATCCCTAGGGGTGGCGGAACGGGTTATACCGGTGGCGCTGTGCCTTTAACGCTTAATTCTGCTGTCATTAATACTGAAAAGTTGATTGATATCGGCCGTATTGAACCTACGACGCAGTTACCTGAAGTTGAGCAAACCTATGCAACTATTTATACCGGTGCGGGTGTAGTAACCCGTCGAGTGATGGATGTGGCAGATGCAGCGGGTTTAGTGTTTGCTTGTGATCCAACTTCGGCAGATGCTTCGTGTATCGGCGGTAATATTGCTATGAATGCCGGTGGTAAAAAAGCCGTATTATGGGGTACTGCTTTAGATAATTTAGCGTCTTGGCGTATGGTTATGCCAGATGGTTATTGGTTAGAAGTGGTTAGGATTAACCATAATTTGGGTAAGATTCATGACCAAGAACTGGTCCGCTTCTTATTAAAACGTTACGATTTAAACGGCACAAAATTATTAAGTGAAGAAGAGTTAGTTATCCCAGGTGATAATTTCCGTAAGGGTGAATTGGGCAAAGATGTTACTGATAAATTTTTAGGTGGTTTGCCGGGGATTCAAAAAGAAGGTTGTGACGGTATTATTACCTCAGCAAAATGGATTTTGCATCAAATGCCACCTGCCGTGCGCACGTTTTGTTTAGAGTTTTATGGACAAGTGCGTGAGGCGGTTCCCGCTATTGTAGAGATCAGAGATTATTTAGCGGCTTTACCTAAAATAGGTGAGGGTCGCGTTATGTTAGCGGGTCTTGAGCATTTAGACGAGCGTTATGTAAAGGCTGTGGGTTACGCGAGTAAAGCTAAAAATCATGGCTTGCCTAAGATGGTCTTAATAGGCGACATTGTAGGTGATGATGAAAAGCAAGTCGCGTTAGCCGCTTCAGAGGTAGTGCGTTTATGTAATGCCAGAAATGCCGAAGGTTTTATTGCGGTAAGTCCTGAAACGCGTAAAACATTTTGGCTAGATAGAGCTCGGACAGCCGCTATTGCTAAACATACCAATGCCTTTAAGATTAATGAAGATGTTGTAATCCCGTTGCCCCGCATGGGGGATTATTGTGACGGTATTGAGCGTATTAATATCGAGTTATCGTTACGCAATAAATTGCGTTTGTGTGATGCCTTAACGGAGTTTATTAAAGGTGAGTTACCGTTACGATTTTATGAGAATAGTGTCGATGCCAATGAATTAATAGGTGATAGGCGGGAACAGGCTTTAGAGTTTATTGCACACGTGCGTCAGCGCTGGCTATGGTTGTACGATAATCTTGATTTACCGTTGGCTGAAGCAGAAGGCTACTTTAATGACTACGGAATTAGTGTCACTGAGTTAACTAATCGTGCTGAACAGCCCATTTTATTTCATCGCTTACAAGACCATTCTTTACGGGTGTCTTGGAAGCAAGAATTATTGCCGCGTATTAAGGCTATTTTTGTCGGTGATAATTTCCGTCCGGTGATTAAGCAGGTTAATGCTATTCATAAAGAAGTGTTGCGGGGTAGGGTGTTTGTTGCCTTACATATGCACGCAGGTGATGGCAATGTACATACCAATTTACCGGTTAACTCGGATAACTATGAGATGTTGCAAGAGGCCAATGTAGCAGTAGCTCGGATTATGGATTTAGCAAGGTCGTTAGATGGCGTTATTTCTGGTGAGCATGGTATTGGTATTACTAAGTATGAGTTTTTAACTGAGCAAGAGTTAGCGAGTTTTCATGCCTATAAAGCCCAAGTTGATCCAGAAGGGCATTTTAATCGCGGTAAGTTAATGCCGGGGGCGGATATGCGGGCGGCTTATACCACTTCATTTAGCTTGATGGGTTATGAGTCACTCATTATGCAGCAGAGTGATATTGGGGCTATTTCGGATTCTATTAAAGATTGTTTACGTTGTGGTAAATGTAAGCCGGTTTGTGCGACGCATGTGCCCAGAGCTAATTTATTATATTCACCCCGAAATAAAATTCTGGCGACCTCTTTATTAATTGAAGCGTTTTTGTATGAAGAGCAAACTCGAAGGGGGATTTCAATTAATCACTGGCAAGAGTTTGAGGATGTAGGCGACCATTGTACGGTGTGTCATAAGTGTTTTAATCCCTGTCCAGTGGATATCGATTTTGGTGATGTGTCCATGAATATGCGTAATTTATTGCGCAAAATGGGTAAGCAAAGTTTTAATCCGGTTAAAACGGCTGCGATCGCCTTTTTATCAACCAGTAGCCCTAATAACATTAAGATAATGCGAAAGTTCTTAATTGAATGGGCTTATAAAGCGCAACGCATCGGACACTTTTTATTAAGGCCTTGGGGTAGGGCGCAGTTGGCTCAACCGCCTTCATCAACGGGTAAACCAGCGATGCAAGAGTTTGTTCTACATTTTACTAATCGTAAAATGCCAGATAACGTACCGTCTAAAACAGCCAGGGCTTTATTAGGCGTCGAAAGTGATGAGATTGTGCCTATCATTCGTGATGCCTCTAAAACGCGGGCAGATTCTGAAGCGGTGTTTTATTTTCCGGGCTGTGGGTCTGAGCGCTTGTTCTCGCAAGTGGGTTTAGCGACGCAAGCTATGTTGTATGAGATTGGTGTGCAAACTGTTTTGCCTCCGGGGTATTTATGTTGTGGTTACCCACAACGTGCGGCTGGGCAGTTTGATAAGGCTCAAAAAATTACCACAGATAACCGAGTCTTGTTTCATCGGGTAGCAAATACTTTAAATTATCTGGACATTAAAACGGTTGTGGTGAGTTGTGGTACTTGTTTAGATCAGTTACTTGATTATGAGTTTGAGAAGATCTTCCCGGGTTGTCGCATGATAGATATACATGAGTATCTATTAGAGAAGGGCGTTAAATTAGAAGGTGTTAATGGTGCGCAGTATTTGTATCATGACCCTTGTCATAGCCCTTTAAAACAACAAGATGCGATGAAGACTGTTAATGGTTTGATCGGCTCTACGGTGGTTAAATCTGAGCGTTGTTGTGGAGAGTCGGGTACTTTAGCTGTAGCAAGACCTGATATATCAACACAAGTGCGTTATAGCAAAGCCGCAGAATTGCAAAAGAATACCAGTAAAATGAAAGCTGAAGGTTATGAAGGACCCGTAAAAATGCTCACTTCTTGTCCGTCTTGCGTGCAAGGTTTAAAACGTTTTGATAATGACGTTGAGCAATTAGAAGTTGATTATATTGTGGTAGAAATCGCCAGACATGTGTTGGGTAAAGATTGGCTAAAGAACTATATTAGGGATGCTTCAAAGGGCGGAATTGAGCGGGTGTTGTTGTAGTTTTGAATTAGTAATCGGATGTTATTGATAAGTTCAAGATGTAAGTTGAGCTTTTTAAATTTCTATAATGGGAGTCTCTGATGATCGGTATAGGGGTTAGTAGAGCGAATAAAAAATAACATAAATTTTAAGCAATAAAAAGGGAGGCTAAAGCCTCCCTTTTTATTGCTTAATTCTAACAGCTTAGATCTGATTTAAGCTGTTAGATGGACTATTAGTTAAGCAATGATAGAGATATCA
>CAIVAH010000214.1 GCA_903903765.1 uncultured Methylococcaceae bacterium | reverse complement strand
TGATTGGCCTGTTGAAGCTAGTTATTTGGTTTTAGGATTATCATACGAAGAGTCTTGTGAGCTAGGTAAAAAGTATGAGCAAAATGCCATTGTCTGGTGTGACTCAGATTGTCTACCAAAATTGGTGCTATTAAGATGATAAATAGTTTTGATTGATGTCAGTGGTTTTTCGCCTCCCCCTTAAAAGGGTAAATGAGCTAGAATAAATTTATACTTATCAATTGTTTTTAATCTAAGCTATTTAAATCAAAAACTATTCAGAGCTGCGAATGACCAAATTACCTAAAGGACTTTATGATCGGCTCATTCGTGATGACGAATTAGAAGAAATAAATAAATTAGTCACAGACAATCAAGCCACTGTTCACTCACCATCATCTAATGAATCACGAGAGTATCTAATCAATGAGCTTATTAATAGATTACCAGAGCTGTTAGATAAAATATCATCGTCAACTGGCGATGACCTTGAACAATCTCAAGTGGAATTACAGCTTATTTCCACCCTTTTAAAAACAGCTCGTTTGGAAGCAAAAAATGCAGTTGAGCCAGACTTAATTGCAAATCCTCTTCAAGTTTTAAAATCTATACACGAAACTAATATGCCGGGAGTTTTTCCCATTACTGGTTTACGTACACCTTGGTTATTTAGTTCTTCTCGAAGTGAGCCTTCTTTATTACAAGAATTAATCGCAGAATTACAAGCTGTAGATAGCGTAGATATTTTAGTGAGCTTTATCACATGGAGTGGTGTTAGAAAGATCATTGATATTCTAAAACAAGCTACTGCCGTGGATGCTAATGGAAATTCAAGAACACGGTTCAGAATTTTAACAACCACTTATATAGGGGCTACCGAAGCCAGAGCCGTTAATGCACTGGCTGAATTACCGAATGTAGATTTAAAAATATCTTTAGATGGTCGACGGACTCGTCTGCATGCAAAGGCATGGATTTTTAATCGCCAGAGCGGATTTGGTACTGCCTTTATAGGTAGTGCAAACCTTTCAGAATCGGCATTAATAAGCGGTATCGAATGGACGGTGAAACTCACCCAAGCTTCAAATGCAGCCGTTTTTAAGAACGCTCAAGCTCATTTTGAAACTTTATGGAATGATGGCGAATTTTTGCATTATGATCCTAAAAATCAAGATCATCGTGACGCTTTAGAAAATGCCATAAAGAAAGAATCAAGGCACGGAAATAAATCAAATAATATTTATGAGCCCATTGCCATCCAATCATGGTTTGATTTAAGTCCCAAATCTTATCAACAAGAAATGCTAGATCGTTTAGCAACAGAAAGAGCGCATCAGCGTTATAGAAACTTAGTCGTCGCCGCAACAGGCACTGGTAAAACCGTTGTAGCTGCTTTTGATTATGCGAGATTAGCTAAAGAACAAGGTGGTCAACCCCGTTTATTATTTATTGCTCATCGAATCCAAATTCTCCAGCAAGCAATTTACACTTTCAGACAAGTATTGCGGGACACTAATTTTGCAGAATTACTGGATGGAAATAACAACGCCAGTCAGCACGATCATTTATTTGCAACGATAAATACGGTGCACAGTCGTAATTTGATTACACACTATGGCGCTGATTATTGGAGTATGGTTATTATTGATGAGGCTCATCATTTACCCGCTAACTCTTTTGATAAAGTTGCTTCAACTATCAAACCAAAAATTCTTTTAGGATTAACCGCTACCCCTGAAAGAACCGATGGAAAAAGCTTAAATCAATATTTCGATGCCAGACCAGATGGTTCCCCTGCTGTTACTTTACGTTTGTGGGATGCTTTAGATCAAGAGTTACTTTCTCCTTTTGAATATTACGCCAGCCATGATGATATTGATTTATCGAATATCAATTGGAAACAAGGTAATGTCGAAGCTCAACTGGGCAAAATAATTTCAGCCAGTGATATTCGTGCCCGTTCAGCCATTTTAGCAATTGACACTTATGTCAGTGACATAAACAAAATGAAGGCTATTGGGTTCTGTATTAGTGTTAGTCATGCAATATTTATGGCTGAGTATTTTAATGCACACGGTATACCAGCCATTGCGATCATTGGTCAACATAACCAACAAGAGCGCGACTCTGCGATTAGTAATCTAACTCAAGGCTTAATAAAAGTTATTTTTACTTGTGATTTATTTAACGAAGGTGTGGATATACCAGATGTAAACACCTTATTTTTATTACGCCCCACACAGAGCCCCGTTATCTTCCAACAACAAATTGGTCGAGGATTACGTTTAGCCCAAAATAAATCCAGTTGTTTAGTGTTAGATTTTATTGGTACCTATTCTAAAGAGTTTAGATTCGACATTTTATTAAGAACCTTAACAGGACAAAATAAAGCTTCTTTAAAAGAATCCGTCGACAAGGGTTTTGGCTTATTACCAACGGGGTGCCATATCCAATTTGATAGAGTCGCAAGGGAAAGGGTATTACAAAATCTAAAATCTGCGCTAAAGTTAAATATAACTCGCTTGGTTGTTGAACTAGTGGCTTGGACAAACACTAAAAATAAAAATGAAATTTCGCTAAAAGATTTTTTAGTTGAGAACAGCTTAGAAATCACAGATATTTATTCTGGTAAATATTCGTGGACTGAACTCAAGCGCCGTGCTCAAATCCCTACATTAAGCGAAGGGCCCAGAGAAACTGAATTATTGGGTAGAGTTGGAAGTCTATTATATGTTGATGATATAAAGATTTTAAATGCTTGGCGTGACGCGTTAGTGCTCAATAAAATAGATGAAACCCGAGTACAAATACTTGCTCATACTTTTTTAGTCAAACAAACCGAACTCATTACACCCGCTGACTTTATTAACCTAATTAATCAACATCCTGCTATTAAAGACGAATTACTAGAACTAATTGAGTGGCAGTCAGAACAATCTACTCATTCATACTTGCACTTAGATAATACACCATCAATATGGGCATTATCTCTGCATAATCGTTATTCCAGATCAGATATTATTACGGCAGTTGGATATGCAAACGCCAATAAGCGACCTGCGTTTAGAGAGGGGTGTTTAGCGCTTTCAGAATATAAAATGGAGTTGATGTTTGTTACGCTTGATAAAAGTTCAGGTTTTGCAGAGCGTGTTCAATATCATGACTTTGCAATTAGTCCTACATTATTTCACTGGCAATCACAAAATGTAGCAGGGTCTAAAAATCCTACTGGGAAACGTTATCTTGAAAGTGTGGGAGATGCCGATCCAAACGGCTGGCGGTTTTTTCTTTTTGTGCGAGAAAATCAAGATACGGCTTATGCGTCTTTGGGCGAAGCGGTG
>CAIVAH010000213.1 GCA_903903765.1 uncultured Methylococcaceae bacterium | reverse complement strand
GTTCGCCCGGGCGATGTTACCGCCGTTCCGCTCCCCGGTGCAGTCTGGTTATTCTTGTCTGGGCTGATCGGTTTTATGAGTTTAAAGCGTCATTCTAAACGCGTTTAATTAACACGCACTTAGTCGTGTAAAACCTAAATGGTATGGATGGCGCGCTCTATGGTGTACGGTGGGTCGATGACTTTTGCGAGGCAGGTATTAGAAATACAGTTTAAGGTGATGAGGGTTGCCGCAGTTAATAGCTTATGCATGTGGGATTATTTAAATGGTAAGTTCTTAAACAAAAAAGGCTTTAAAAATTTTAAAGCCTTTTTTGTTTGAGGGTGGTGTGATGTGTGAGTTTTATGCTGTTTGTTCTTTGCGAGGACGACCACTTCTGGGTTTGTCTTCTAAACCTGCTAAGCCTTCTTTATTCCATGCTTTTAACCAAGTTGCTGTGGTTTGTCTACAAACACCGAATATTTCAGATAATTCTTGAACTTCAAAACCAGATTCGCTTAATAGAATTGCGTGAGCTCTCATACGAGGCATATAACCAGGGTGGCTTTTCTTCACGTTTTCTAAAATTGCTTTTTCTTCTGGTGTAAGTTCTTTAATACGAATCATGTTTATTATGCCCTGTTGTAATCGACTTAATGAATGTAAGGTTCTGTTAAATTATTAGTTTTATGCAACTTACCAACCAATAGCAAATCTGCATTGTTGGTTGATTTCAGATAAAAATTCTCTTATTTGCTAGTTAATTGCGAGAAATACTAAAAAGGTTCAAACTTAAATAAAAAAAAGTTAAATCAATTCTATTTTGAGATATGTTGGGACGTGGTTTTAATTATAAGTTATTAATTTTTCTTAATTTGAGGGTGGCTAGATTGTTTTAGTAGTGCTTGAGGGATTGAAAGGTTATTTTCGATAAAAATTGCGCTTATTTGCACGATTTGTTAAATAAAGACAATGACGACAAGCCCATTGTCGATTAAAATAGTGTCGTTTTACATTAGCTGCGCGCAGTTTTCTCTAAACTCCATATTTTAAATGACAAAATACATTTTCATTACTGGCGGTGTTGTTTCATCGTTAGGCAAGGGCATTGCTGCATCGTCACTTGCTGCCATTCTTGAGGCTCGTGGCCTTAAAGTCACTATGACTAAGTTAGATCCATACATTAATCTTGATCCGGGCACGATGAGTCCTTTTCAACATGGAGAAGTTTTTGTTACTGAGGATGGCGCGGAAACTGATTTAGATTTAGGTCATTATGAGCGTTTTCTTAAAACTACAATGGCCAAAAAGAATAATTTTACGGCCGGTCAAGTCTATGACAGTGTGTTGCGTAGAGAACGTAAAGGTGAATATCTAGGCGCGACTGTTCAGGTTATTCCCCACATTACAGATGAGATAAAACGTCGGGTGTATTTAAGTGCCGAAGGCATGGATGTTGCTTTGATTGAAGTGGGTGGTACGGTAGGTGATATCGAATCATTGCCGTTTATGGAAGCTATTCGGCAGATGCGGTTTGAATTGGGTGCAGAACGCTCATTGTTTATCCATTTAACGCTGGTGCCTTATATCCGTTCTGCGGGTGAGATTAAAACTAAGCCCACTCAACATTCTGTAAAAGAATTACGTGCTATTGGTATTCAACCCGATATTTTAATTTGTCGTTCAGAGCAACCTATTCCGGTTACTGAGCGTCGAAAAATCGCCTTATTTACTAACGTAGAAGAAAAGGCCGTTATTTCAGCGGTAGATGCGGATACTATTTATCGTATTCCTTTGCTTTTACATGAACAAGGCTTAGATGATATTGTAGTGAACAAATTAAGACTTAATGCAAGTCCTGCTGATTTATCAGAATGGACTAATGTGGTCGAGGCTTTAACAAGTTCAGCCAAAGAAGTCACTATTGCTATTGTGGGTAAATATGTTGATCATTCTGATGCGTATAAGTCATTGAATGAAGCCTTAATTCATGCGGGTATTTCTACGCGTACTAAAGTGACGCTTAATTATATCGATTCAGAGCGAATTGAAGATGAAGGCGTGGCTAGCTTAAAAGACGTTGATGCTATCTTAGTCCCAGGTGGTTTCGGGGAGCGTGGTGTTGAAGGCAAAATTGCCACGGTGCGTTATGCGCGTGAGAACAAAATCCCGTATTTAGGTATTTGTTTAGGTATGCAAGCCGCAGTGATTGAGTTTGCCCGTGATGTAGCAGGTCTTGAAGGTGCTCATAGTACAGAGTTTTTACCGACTTCTCCGCACCCTGTTATTGGTTTAATTACCGAATGGATGGCTGAAAGTGGTCAAATAGAAGTACGGGATGAAAACTCAGATTTGGGTGGTTCAATGCGTTTAGGTGGTCAACAATGCCGTTTACAACCTAATTCATTAGCTTTTGAGTTGTATCAAAAAGATGTGATCACCGAGAGGCATCGTCATCGTTATGAGTTTAATAATCAATATGTCGAAAAACTAGAAAGCGCAGGTATGCGTTTCTCTGGTAAATCAATGGATGGCAGATTAGTTGAAGTAGTTGAAATCGCTGATCATCCTTGGTTTTTGGCTTGTCAGTTTCATCCAGAATTTACATCAACACCAAGAAAGGGGCATCCTCTGTTTTCTGGTTTTGTCGCGGCTGCCGCTCAACATAAAAAAGGTACAAATTAATGGAATTATGTGGTTTTAAAGTAGGGCTAGATCAGCCGTTTTTCTTAATTGCGGGCCCCTGTGTTATTGAAAGCGAGCAATTAGCATTGGACACGGCCGGTTATTTAAAAGAATTAGCGGCGACCTTAAATATACCTTTTATTTATAAATCTTCATTTGATAAAGCGAATCGTTCATCTCACGAAAGTTTTAGAGGTTTAGGCATTGATAAAGGCCTAGAGATTTTAAGTAAAGTTAAGCAACAAATTGGTGTGCCTGTTTTAACAGATGTGCATGAGGATACGCCCTTAGCAGAAGTAGCAAGTGTGGTGGATGTGATGCAAACGCCGGCTTTTTTATGCAGACAAACTAACTTTATTCAAGAGGTCGCTAAACAAGGTATCCCCGTTAATATCAAAAAAGGTCAGTTTCTTGCGCCTTGGGATATGGTGCATGTCGCTAATAAAGCTAAGGCAACAGGGAATGAAAACATTATGGTTTGTGAGCGTGGCGTCTCTTTCGGCTATAACAACTTGGTGTCAGATATGCGCTCTTTAGCGGTGATGCGAGACACAGGTTGTCCAGTCGTTTTTGATGCAACGCATTCGGTGCAATTACCAGGTGGGCAGGGGACTAGTTCTGGCGGTCAACGCGAGTTTGTACCTATTTTAGCCAGAGCAGCGGTTGCTGTCGGTATTTCTGGTTTGTTTATGGAAACACATCCGGATCCTGCTAAAGCCTTAAGTGACGGTCCAAATGCGTGGCCTTTATATAGAATGCAAGAATTATTAGAAGTTTTATTAACCATCGACAGAGCTGTTAAAGCACAGACTCTTATTGAAACAACCTTATAGGAAACAAAATGGCGGCAATAGTAGATATTCGTGCAAGAGAAGTATTAGATTCACGCGGTAACCCAACAGTAGAAGCAGATGTCGTGTTAGCTTCTGGTGTTGTGGGTAGTGCAATGGTTCCATCTGGCGCGTCAACAGGTGAGCGCGAAGCTATTGAATTACGTGATGGTGATAAAGCACGTTATTTAGGTAAAGGTGTATTAAATGCGGTTAACAATGTTAAAACTGAAATTCGTGATGCGGTTATCGGTTTAGACGTTAATGATCAAGCAGCATTAGATAAAGTTATCATTGATCTTGATGGTACAGAAAGTAAATCACGTTTAGGTGCTAATGCATTATTAGCGGTTTCTATGGCGGCGGCTCATGCGTCTGCTAAAGAAGCAGGTCAACCTTTATATCGTCATTTAAATAAATCAGGTGAGTTTATTTTGCCGGTACCAATGATGAACATCATCAACGGTGGATCACACGCTGATAACAGTGTTGATTTACAAGAGTTTATGATTTTACCAGTGGGTGCACCTACTTTCCGTGAAGCGATTCGTTACGGTGCAGAAGTTTTTCATAACTTAAGCAAAGTTTTAAAATCTAAAGGGTTGGCAACAACGGTAGGTGATGAAGGTGGTTTTGCGCCTAACTTGTCTTCAAATGAAGAAGCTATCAGCGTTATTTTACAAGCAATTGAACAAGCAGGCTTTAAACCAGGTGTTGATATTTTCTTAGGTTTAGATGCGGCGGCATCTGAATATTATTCAGATGGCATTTATGACTTAGCGTCAGAAAGTAAAACCTACACTTCAGCTCAAATGGCTGATTTCTTTGTAGATTGGG
>CAIVAH010000212.1 GCA_903903765.1 uncultured Methylococcaceae bacterium | reverse complement strand
GAAGCACTTTAGTATTGATATAGGTGAGATATGAAATATTTATTAAAAAGTTCAATTTTTGTAGCTTTAATGGGTTTCGCCGGGTTTGCTTTTGCAGATGCAGCGATGACGGTGAATAAAGGCGATACTGCTTGGATGATTGTAGCTACAGTGCTGGTTATCCTAATGGTTATTCCTGGTTTAGCATTGTTTTATGGCGGTATGGTGCGTGCTAAAAACATGTTATCTATATTAATGCAAGTATTTGTGATCTTCTCTATGATGGCTGTGTTGTGGGCCTTATATGGCTACAGTATTGCCTTTACTGAGGGATCGCCTTTTATAGGGGGCTTTAGTAAATTATTTTTAGCGGGTATTACGCCAGATTCAATGGCGGCTACTTTCTCTAAAGGCGCTTACGTTCCAGAATATATCTATGTGGCTTTCCAATTAACTTTTGCCGGTATTACTCCTGCATTGATTATTGGTGCATTTGCAGAGCGCGTTAAGTTTTCTGCAATCTTAGTATTTATGTTACTTTGGTTTACCTTTGCTTATTTACCTATGGCACATATGGTTTGGTATTGGGCTGGTCCAGATGCTTATACGAATGCTGACGCAGGTGCAGCGGCAGGAGCAACTGCAGGTTTCTTGTTCCAAAAAGGTGCGTTGGATTTTGCAGGCGGTACGGTTGTGCATATTAATGCGGGTATTGCGGGTTTGATTGGTTGTTTAATCGTTGGTAAACGTATTGGTTATAAAAAAGAATCATTAGCGCCACATAGCGTTACGATGACAATGATCGGTGCATCTTTATTGTGGGTAGGTTGGTTTGGCTTTAATGTGGGTTCTAATTTAGAGGCAAATGGTTTAGCTGCTTTAGTCTTTGTTAATACGTTATTGGCAAGTGCGGCGGCAACTTTAGCTTGGACAGGTGCTGAGTGGATTATTCGTGGTAAACCAAGTATGTTGGGTGGTGCTTCTGGAGCAATTGCAGGCTTAGTTGCAATCACTCCTGCATGTGGTTGGGCAGGACCAATGGGCTCAATAGTGTTAGGCTTAGTTGCGGGCGTTGCTTGTTTTGTTGCGGTAACTAGTTTGAAAAATGTGTTGGGTTATGATGACTCATTAGACTCTTTTGGTGTTCACGGTATTGGTGGTATTATCGGCGCACTAGGTACAGCCGTAGTTGCTGATCCAGCATTAGGTGGAACAGGTGTATGGGATTACGTTGCTAATGGTGTAGCAGAATACAGTATGTCTACTCAACTTATTAGCCAAGCTTGGGGTGTTGGTACCTGTATCGTTTGGTCTGCTGTGGTTTCTTTTGTCGCTTTTAAGTTAATTGATGTAGTTATGGGCTTAAGAGTGAGTGAAGAGGTTGAACGCGAAGGTTTAGATATTTCTGAACACGGTGAATCAGCTTACCATTCATAAGATTAGCTTTATTTATCAAAAAAAACGGGAGCCTAGGCTCCCGTTTTTTTTGTTATTGATATATTTTTTTTAGCCTTGCAGTTTTTCTTTAAGAATCTTGTTAACTTCTGCAGGATTGGCTTTGCCTTTCATCTCTTTCATGACTTGTCCGACAAAGAACGCAAAAACTTTATCTTTCCCGCTACGATACTGTTCAACTTGATCTTGGTTATCAGCAATGATTTTGTCGATAATCGCCTCAATAGCGCCGGTATCTGTGATTTGTTTTAAGCCCTTTTCAGCAATAATTTCATCTGCTGAAGCTGAAGATTGCCAAAGTTCTTCAAATACCTGTTTAGCAATTTTTCCAGAAATAGTATTATCAGTGATACGAGCTAACATGCCAGCTAGACGTTCATCGTTAATGGGAGATTGGTCGATTTCTAAGTCAGCTTTATTTAGTGCAGCAGAAAGATCACCTGTCACCCAATTAGCACAAAGTTTCGCTTCAGATCCAGAAGTTTTAACGACTGATTCAAAGTAATCGCTCAAAGCACGAGAACTGGTTAAAATCGTGGCACTTTCATCGTCTAATTGATAGTCAGTTTTAAAGCGGAGCTTCTTTGCATGAGGTAATTCAGGAAGGTTCGCTTTGATTTGAGCTTTAAAGTCTTCGTCAATAATAACGGGTAGTAAATCTGGATCAGGGAAGTAACGGTAGTCATTCGCTTCTTCTTTACTACGCATTGAGCGCGTTTCATCTTTTACAGAATCGTATAATCGAGTTTCTTGAACGACTTTTCCACCATTTTCAATTAACTCAATTTGGCGCTCAATTTCATGGTTGATTGCTTTCTCAACAAATTTGAACGAGTTGATATTCTTGATTTCGGCGCGAGTGCCAAATTCAACTTGACCTTTGGGGCGCACAGAGACATTGGCATCACAACGGAACGAACCTTCCTGCATATTGCCATCACAGATACCTAAATAGCGTACTAATTCATGCAATTTGCGCATATAGGCAACGGCTTCTTTCGCAGAACTCATTTCAGGTTCAGATACTATTTCTAATAATGGTGTGCCAGCCCGATTAAGATCTATGCCTGTTAAACCATGGAAGTTTTCGTGTAAAGATTTGCCTGCATCTTCTTCTAAATGCGCGCGAGTGATCCCGATGCGTTTAGTTATACCATCGACCTCAATGTCTAAATGTCCCCTTCCAACAATGGGGTGATCCATTTGGCTAATTTGATAGCCTTTAGGTAAGTCGGGGTAAAAGTAATTTTTTCTAGCAAATATTGAGTAAGGAGCAATGTGTGCATTAATAGCCATGCCAAAGATGACTGCTTTACGCACTGCGTCTTCATTTAATACGGGTAAAACGCCTGGTAAGCCTAAATCTACAGCGCAGGCTTGGGTATTCGGTTCTGCACCATAAGCAGTAGATGCGCCAGAAAATATTTTAGATTGCGTGGCGAGTTGAGTGTGAATCTCTAAGCCTATAACTGTTTCCCATTCCATGTTTATCTCCTTATGCAAAGCCTTTGGGCGTTTGTTTATGCCAATCAGTAATTAATTGATACTGGTGCGCTATATTAAGTATTTGTGCTTCAGTAAAGTAGTTGCCAATTATCTGCAATCCGATGGGCAGGTCGTTGATAAATCCAGCTGGAATTGATATGGCGGGTAAGCCGGCAAGATTAATTGCAATGGTATAGATATCAGATAAATACATTTCAACAGGATCCGACATTTTCTCACCAATTCCAAATGCTGGTGTGGGTGTTACAGGTCCCATAATGACATCAACTTCTGCTAGCGCATTTTTAAAATCATCGCTGATTAAGCGTCTGATTTTTTGCGCTTTTACATAATAGGCATCATAATAACCTGTTGATAATGCATAAGTTCCCATCAGAATACGGCGCTTGACCTCCTTGCCAAAACCTTCTCCACGTGAGCGGGTATAAAGATCCGTTAAATCTACAGGATTTGCACAGCGGTGACCGAATCGTACGCCATCAAAACGAGATAAGTTAGCTGAACACTCAGCTGGAGCAATAACATAGTAAGCTGGGATGGCTAGTTTAAGGTTAGGCATCGAAATGTCTTTAATTTCCGCTCCTAGTTTTTGGTACTCATCTATAGCTTCAGTAAGCTTTTTAGCCATATCTGCATTTAATTCATCACTAAAAAACTCTTTTGGTAAGCCGATTTTTAAGCCTGTTAATGGTTTATTTAGCGTTGCACTATAATCAGGCACTGATATGTCAACACTAGTTGAGTCTTTTGGATCAAAGCCTGCCATGGTTTGTAACACGATAGCTGCATCTTCGGCGCTATGCGTCATGGGGCCGCCTTGGTCTAAGCTAGATGCATAAGCGATCATGCCGTAACGAGAAACTCGTCCGTAGGTGGGTTTCAAGCCGGTAATGCCACATAAGGCAGCGGGTTGTCTAATAGAGCCCCCTGTATCTGTGCCTGTTGCATAAGCGGCTAATCTTGCAGCTACAGCAGCTCCAGATCCACCTGATGAGCCACCAGGTACTTTGTTGGGATTCCAAGGGTTTTTAACTGCACCATAAAAACTAGTTTCATTTGAAGAGCCCATAGCAAACTCATCCATGTTAAGTTTTCCGAGCATAACGGCGCCAGTCAAATTAAACTTTTCAATTACGGTAGCATTATAGGGTGCTTTAAAGTTATCAAGCATTTTAGAACCACAGCTTGTTTTGATATTCAAAGTACAAAAAATGTCTTTTTGGGCAACTGGAATACCTGTAAGCGGATTAGCTTGATTGTTAGTAATTCTAATGTCAGCTGCTAGAGCATCTTGTAAAGCCAGATCTTCTGTAACGGTTATATAAGCGTTTAAATCCTGATGTTGTTTTATTCTTTTCAGAAATTCCTGGGTAAGTTCTACGCTTGAAAAATCTCTATTTTTCAAGCCATGACTTAATTCTTTTAATGATTTGTTATGCATGTTGGGTATGCCTTTACTCAATTACTTTTGGAACTAGAAACAGGCCATCTTCAGTTTGGGGTGCTATAGCCATGAATTTATCGCGATTGTTTTCTTCTGTTATTTGATCAGGTCTCAACCGTTGAGCTTGATCCATGGGGTGAGCCATAGGTTCAACTTTATCAGTGTTTAGTTCACCCATTTGGGTCATTAAATCTAATATGCCTGATAAGTCTTTTGCATAAGATTCCGTGTCTTGGGTTTCAATTCCCAAACGTGCTAAATGCGCTATTTTGTTTACATCATTTGTCGTTAACGACATGCTGTTCTCCGTAATTAAATTCGCTGTAACTGGGTAAAGATTCTTTTATAATTAATCTGTTAGAGGAGTATGGTGGGCGTAAGTATAAAAAACATTAGCATCTGCTATGCGCTGTATTTATTTTTAATCTTGTACCCTATGCAATTGCTGGGTATATTACTACAAATATAATACTTATATCTTGCCCAAATGCCTGCTTGATTGATAAAGTATGCCTATTTTTATTCCTTAAAGGAAACAGCTAAAGATGTTCAAAAGAATTCGCGGGGTATTTTCTAACGACCTTTCTATAGACCTCGGAACCGCCAATACACTTATTTATATTCCCGGCCAAGGTATTGTCCTTAATGAGCCTTCTGTCGTAGCTATCAAAGAGGACAAAATTCGTGGTTCAAAGGCTATTGCAGCAGTGGGCGCGGACGCTAAGTTGATGTTAGGTAGAACGCCTGGCAATATTACGGCTATTCGACCATTAAAAGATGGTGTAATCGCTGATTTTGCTGTTACTGAGCGTATGTTGCGATTTTTTATAGAAAAGGTTCATAAGAAGAATCGTTGGTTACGACCAAGTCCACGTATTTTAATTTGTGTGCCTTGTGGCTCAACTCAGGTTGAGAGACGTGCTATACGTGAGTCAGCTGCTATGGCGGGTGCGCGTGAGGTTTATTTAATTGAGGAGCCTATTTCAGCAGCTATTGGTGCAGGTTTACCAGTGGATGAGCCTTGTGGATCTATGGTATTAGACATTGGTGCCGGGACGTCTGAGGTGGCTGTTATTTCTTTAAATGGCATTGTTTATTCAAGTTCAGTGCGTATTGGTGGTGATCGGTTTGATGAGGCAATTATCAATTATGTACGTAGAAACTTTGGCACTTTAATTGGCGAAGTCACTGCAGAAAGAATTAAGCTAGAAATTGGATCGGCTTATCCAGGTAAAGAAGTTAGACAAATTGAAGTGAAAGGGCGAAATTTGGCAGAAGGAGTCCCGAGAAGTTTTACTTTAAATAGCAATGAAATTCTTGAGGCTTTACAGGAACCGTTGATGGGGATTGTGGGTGCGGTAAAAGTGGCTCTAGAGCAAACGCCTCCAGAATTAGGTTCGGATGTTGCAAATAATGGTATATTTTTAACAGGTGGTGGATCTTTATTAAAAGATATTGACTTATTATTATCTGAAGAAATTGGTTTGCCTGTTCATGTGGCCGATGATCCGTTAACTTGCGTAGCTAGAGGTGGTGGAATGGTATTAGAAATGTTAGATAGAAAAGGTTTAACAACATTTTCTCTAGAATAAGATTTAAAGAAATAAACATTTTAAGCGTTTTTTTATAGTTATTATTGGGGTCGGGGTTAAAGTACCTTTGCACTGATGTGAGGCATCGTTATTAAACTTTTATTTGCTACCGGCCCATCTATCAATACGCGATTACTCGTGGCTGTGGTTTTATCATTGGCTTTGCTGGTTACTGAGCATACAAATTTAAAGTTGGGTGGTATTCGCACAACATTGTCTATTTTTGTTGATCCAATAAAATATCTTGTGTCATTGCCAAATACTATTGTTGAGCAAATTACTGATTCGGCAACTACTTATCGCGCATTAAAAGCAGAGAATGATAGTCTTAGAGAAGAGCAACTTATACATCAGACTCGTCTTCTTAAATTTGCGGCATTAGAAAAAGAAAATATTCGTTTAAGAGCATTATTAGAGAACTCTTTTAAATTAGGCGAACAAGTTTTAGTTGCAGAATTATTATCGGTTAATATGGCGCCGTATGAGCATATTTTAGTCGTTAATAAAGGGACAAGATTCGGAGTGCACCCGCAACAGCCAGTATTAGATGCCAATGGTGTTGTTGGACAAGTATTTCGTGCTTTACCATTTAGTTCGGAAATTATGCTAATCACCGATCCTAATCATGCTATTCCTGTGCAAGTTAATCGAAACGGTTTATTGACTATCGCTGTAGGGAGTGGGCAACTCAATCGACTTATTTTACCTTTTTTGCCAAGTAATGCGGATATTCGTCCCGGTGATTTATTAATTACTTCAGGGTTGGGTGGTACTTTCCCTCAAGGATATCCCGTTGCAGTGGTGGATGAGTTTACTGCCCAACCCAATAAAGCATTTGCAACTATTACCGCAACCCCCAAAGCTTTATTGGATAGAAATAGAGAATTAATGATTGTTTGGAGCAAATCAGTGCCTGTGCCTTTAATCGCAAAACCAGAAAACCAAGAGAGCACATCAGATGCCGTTAAATAACTATATTGGTTTTTTTCGAATTTTGTTAACACTTATTCTGGCGATGTGTTTAAGGATAACGCCTTTTCCAACTGATTTAGCTTTTTTAAATCCAGATTGGGTTTTACTGGTACTCGTTTATTGGGCGCTTTATTTGCCTGAGCGAGTAGGAATTTTTCATGCTTGGACGTTTGGATTATTAACTGATGTTTTGTTAGGTAGACTGCTTGGGCAATATGCTTTAGCTTATTCGCTCATTATCTATGTTTGTCTTAAGTTTCATAAGCGTTTGCGACAGTTTCCCTTATTACAGCAAGGCTTATTCATCTTTTTTTGTTTATTGTTATCTCAACTTTTGTTGTTTTTTATTAAAAATTTACAGCACCCTGCGCAATTACATGCATCATTTTGGTTACCTGTTTTTACCGGTACTATAAGCTGGCCTATGGTCTATGGCTTATTGAGTTTTGTTAGTATGTTTCGACGTATTAAATAATACATCTTTACATTGATGTCTAATATGTACGCCATTAAAGATCACACTGTAGAAAAAAATATATTTATTAATCGAATTGTTGCGGCTTTTATAGTGATTAGCCTTTTAACGACTGGTTTGATTGTTAGGTTGATTTATCTGCAGATTGTAGGTCACGAACACTACGCCTCTTTAGCAAAAGATAATAGTATTAAGATTGTGCCGTTAGTCCCAACTCGAGGGATGATTTACGATAGAAATGGTAAGGTTTTAGCAGAAAATACAACGTCCTATAGTTTAGAAATTATTCCCGAGCAAGTCGCCAATATGGACGACACTTTACAGCGCTTGCAAACATTGCTGGATGTTTCGGATGAAGAATTAGAACAATATCAAAAGTTACGTAAACGTCAAAAGCGTTTTGTGAGTTCACCGCTATTATTAAGTATGAATGATGAGCAGTTGGCTAAGTTTGCTGTAGCAAGACCTTATTTTCCAGGGGTTGATATTCATCGTCAATTGGTGCGTCATTATCCTTATGGAGATTTAGCGGCTCATGTTGTTGGTTATGTGGGCAGGATTAATGAAACAGAAATGAAGGAATTACCCATTGCCGAATATAGGGGATCCTCTCATATAGGAAAACTTGGTATCGAGCTTTCTTACGAACATGATTTGCATGGTAAGACTGGATATGCGGAAATTGAAACCAATGTTCAAGCCCGATTATTGAACACTTTAAATGAAGTTAATCCCGAACCAGGATCAAATCTTTATTTAACTTTAGATATCGACTTACAAAAAACGGCATATGATGCTTTGGGTGGTTATAACGGATCGGTAGTTGCAATTGATATTAAAACGGGTGGGGTATTGGCTTTTGTAAGTCGCCCAGGTTTTGATCCTAATCCATTTGTCGTCGGTATTAGTAATGATGATTATGAGGCGCTCCAATCTAATGAAAATCAGCCGCTTTATAATCGAGCTTTAAGAGGTTTATATCCACCAGGCTCTACAGTAAAACCTTTTGTTGCTTTAGCAGGGCTGGAATATCAAGCCATTACGCCTGAGCAAAAATTATTTTGTCCTGGCTATTATCAGTTACCAGGTGTTACCCATAAGTATCGAGATTGGAAAAAAGGCGGGCATGGATCTGTAGATATGAATCAAGCGATTACAGAGTCTTGCGATGTGTATTTTTATCGACTCGCTGCCACCTTGGGTATTGATAATATGGTTAGTTTTATGCAGAAATTTGGTTTTGGCGAAAAGACAGGTATAGATTTGGTAGGAGAGAAAGCAGGTTTACTTCCTACTCGAGAATGGAAACGGGAGAAAAAAAATCAAGCGTGGTATCCTGGCGAAACCCTCATTACCGGTATTGGCCAGGGTTATTTACAAGTAACGCCGATTCAATTAGCTAAAGCAACTGCCGCTCTAGCTAATCAGGGAAAAGTTATTACACCTTTTTTAGTTGATAAGGTCGTCAGCGCTCATGGCTCTCATCCGGGATCTAATTTAAGTTACTATAATGTTTCTGTTAAAACGGATAATTTTAATGCAGTCGTGGCGGGTATGGTTAATGTTGTTCATAGTGCGCGCGGAACTGCAAAGGGTATTAATAAAAACATAACTTATCAGATAGCAGGCAAAACGGGTACAGCCCAAGTTTTAGGTATCAAGCAAAACGCTAAGTACAACGAAAATAGCATAGATTTTAAGTTTAGGGATCATGCGTTATTTATGTCTTTTGCGCCAGTTGAGGATCCTAAAATTGCGGTAGTGGTTATTGCCGAAAATGGAGGGCATGGCGGTTCAGTTGCAGCCCCAATTGCAGGGCAGGTGATTAAGCAATATCTAGAGGGTAGTCATGAAAACTGAGACGCGACATGAGCAATTTGAAGCCCCCTCTATATTAGGTAATTTTCTTAGAAGGCTACATATCGATATCCCATTATTTATAGGTCTGTTACTGACTTCAATGCTGAGTTTGATAATTTTGTACAGCGCAGGTAGTCAAGATATGGATGTGTTAATGCGTCAAGTTAGTAGAGTCGGCTTGGCTTTTATGTTAATGATCGTTTTAGCTCATGTGGATCCTTATCAGTTTAAACGCTATGCCACTATATTATTTGGTATTGGGATTATTTTGTTATTTGCGGTTTTAATTATGGGGCAAATTGGTAAGGGGGCGCAAAGGTGGTTGGATTTGGGCGTGTTTCGTTTCCAACCTTCGGAGATGATAAAGATTACTACGCCAATGATGGTTGCTTGGTATTTGGCAGAGTATGCCATGCCACCAAAAGCTAAGCAGATATTAATAGCCGCTATGCTTATTTTACTACCGACTTTATTGATTGCTAAACAACCTGATTTGGGTACGGCCCTATTAGTCGCTAGTTCTGGTGCAGGTGTGTTGTTTTTTGCAGGACTATCTTGGTGGATAATGTTTGCGATTGTGGCATTTTTAGGGGCCTTAACACCTATTATTTGGCATTTTATGCATGGATATCAGCGGGATCGCGTGCTGACGTTCTTAAATCCAGAAGCCGATCCTTTAGGTCGAGGTTACCACATTATTCAGTCAAAAATTGCTATCGGTTCGGGTGGAATATATGGCAAAGGCTGGTTAGGTAGTACGCAATCGGAATTAGAGTTCTTACCTGAGAGCTCTACTGATTTTATATTTGCGGTATTTGCCGAGGAGTTTGGGCTGTTAGGATGCCTAGGATTACTGACTTTGTACTTGTTAATTATTGCTCGGTGTCTCTATATTGCTTCACAGACGCAAGATGCTTTTAGTCGGCTATTGGCGAGTAGTTTGGCGTTTACTTTTTTTGTTTATGTGTTTGTGAATATCGGAATGGTAATAGGTGTTTTGCCCGTTGTGGGAGTGCCTTTACCTTTAATTAGTTATGGCGGTACTTCTATAGTGACCTTGTTAGCAGGTTTTGGTATTTTGATGTCAATTCATACGCATAAGAAATTTAGATAAGACTGTATGAAAACCAGTACGTTTTTTTCAAAAAGTTTCATTGTTGTTGTAACTTTTTATTTAACAGCATGCTCTAGCTTGGTAAAAGAAAACGACAGAGATTCTCTAATTGTCAGTGCATTTGTTATTAAGATGGTGGAGATGCATCATTTTGATCAAAATGCTTTAAATTTGTTATTAAAATCTGCTCAAATAAAGCCAGATATCATCAAGAAAATTTCAAAACCTTCTGAAGGTTTACCTTGGTATAAATATAGACGAATATTTATGACTGATGCGCGTATAGATGCAGGGGTAAAGTTTTGGAATGAAAATGCTAGCACATTAACGGCTATAGAGAATAAGACCGGAGTACCAGCAGAAATCATAATCGCTATTATGGGTGTAGAAACATTTTATGGGCAGCACATGGGTAATTATCGTGTGCTTGATGCCTTAGGAACTCTAGCTTTTGCTTATCCTCCTCGGAGTCAGTTTTTTTCTATCGAATTAGAAAAGTATTTATTGTTATGTCGTGATCAGCATATAGATCCATTAGAGCCTTTAGGATCTTATGCTGGAGCAATGGGGGCTCCACAGTTTATGCCGAGTAGTTATCAAGCTTATGCGGTTGATTTTGATGGGGACGGCTATCTAGATATTTGGCATAACAATGCCGATATTATTGCCAGTGTTGCAAATTATTTTAAAGAGCATGGGTGGCAAAAAGGCCAAGAGATTGTTATTCCAGTTTTAGCCGAGGGGGAAACTTATAAAAAATTGTTATCAGAGGGTCTTAAGCCAAACTTAAGGATTGAAGAGTTAGACTTAGCTAACTTAAAAACATTGAGGTCGTTACCTTTAGATACAAAAGTAAGGTTGTTGTCTTTTGAAAAGGCAGTAACTGAGCAAGGGAGTGGTGAAGAGCTTTGGGTGGGCTTAGAAAATTTCTACGTCATTACCCGTTACAACCACAGTCCTTTGTATGCTATGGCTGTTTATCAGTTAAGCCAGGCTATTTTAAATAAGAAAGGCGGATTCCCATGAAAAATATAATAATAATAATAACAACGATTATTGCCTTAACAGGCTGTTCACAAACACATATTAAAAGCTCTGATCTTGCTTTGCAGCAACCTCCTCTATTTAGTTATTCTTCTCTTAATAACGCTCCAAATTTTTCAGTTAAACAGCCCTCAGTATTAAATCTTAACGAGAACGATAAGTTAAGTGATTTTGAGCAACAAGATGGAATTTTTCCAAGTATTGTCAATAAAGTAAAGCATGGCGTTGCATCATGGTATGGGCCTGGATTTCACGGTAAAAAAACGGCAACTGGTGAGATTTTTGATATGAATGCTATGACAGCGGCTCATAAAACACTTCCTATACCTTCATATGCACGTGTAACAAATTTAGAGAATCATAGAAGTATTATCGTAAGAATTAATGATAGAGGTCCTTACATTGGTAATAGAGAGTTAGATTTGTCTTATGCAGCGGCAAAAAATTTGGATTTAGATCAAGATGGTTTAGGTGCAATTGAGATTAAAACTATTTCTCCTAGTCAAGCGCTACCTCAAATTCAACAAATAGCTGAAAAAGAAGAGAAACACGTGTATTTGCAAGTCGGTAGTTTTGGGCAGCAAAAAAATGCTTTAAAGCTTAAGACTAAGTTGACAGCGTTTAATTTACCAGAGGCAAATGTCCGTGCTTCAACTTACAAAAAATCGACCTTATACAAAGTACAAATTGGCCCTATAAATACGGCTAAACAAGTTGATGAGCTCAATCAACAATTATCATCATTAGGTATAACAGATACACAATTTGTGACTGAAGCAAAACAAACACAGCCTCCGCGTGTTACAATGTAAAAGAATATTCTTTTACTGTTAACATCAAAGAGTGTGCCCCCGTTGAGAAAATGTACTTTAGTATTACTTTTTAGCCTGTTTGTGTTCTTCAAACAGGTTCAAGCCGAAAATGTTGATATATCAACGCCACCCGCTCCAACAATTGCCGCATCAGCTTATATCCTTAAAGACTTTAATACCGGCAAGGTATTGGCTGAAAATAATGCGGATACTAAATTAGCACCTGCAAGTCTTACTAAAATAATGACGGTTTATGTCATTTTTAATGAGTTAGCTAATGGTCATCTGCATTTAGATGATAATGTGACTATTACTGAGAAAGCTTGGAAAACCGAGGGTTCTCGTATGTTTGTTGAATTGGGTAATCAAGTCAAGATTGAGGATTTACTTAAAGGAGTGATTATTCAGTCAGGCAATGATGCGAGTGTCGCCTTAGCCGAGCATGTGGGCGGTAACGAAGAAACCTTCGCTGAGATGATGAATCAACATGCTTTACGATTAGGCATGATTAATACGCATTTTAAAAATAGCGACGGGCTACCAGGTTCTGATCATTATACAACAGCTCGAGATTTAGCTTTATTGACTAGCGCTTTAATAAAAGAGTTTCCAGATTATTATCGCTGGTTTTCTCAAAAAGAATTTACTTTTAACAAGATTACTCAACAAAATAGAAATAAATTATTGTCGCGAGATGATTCTGTAGATGGTGTTAAAACAGGCTTTACTGATGATGCAGGTTATTGTTTAGTCGCTTCCGCATTACGTGATGATATGCGACTTATTTCAGTCGTACTGGGTGCTAAAGATGCCAATGCAAGAGCCAACGAAAATCAAACATTGTTAAATTATGGCTTTAGATTTTTTGAATCACATCGTTTGTACGAAGGTAAGAAATCATTAAATGAAGCACGAGTGTGGAAAGGCGCTAGTAAATCCGTTTCTTTAGGTGTAGCTGAAAATATGTATGTCATGGTGCCACGCCGATTATATAAAGATTTAAAAGCGGATATCACGGTTGATAAAAAAATTACTGCGCCAATTGTTGAAGGAGCAAAGTTAGGTTCAGTAAAGTTAACACTTAATAATGAAGTGCTTGAAGAGAAAGACTTGGTTGCATTGCAATCGGTTGAGCAAGGCAATATCTTTCAACGCTTGTCTGAAAGTGCAATGATGATGTTAGAGAAGTCTGAAGATGGAAAATAAATTAGTCTATTTAAATGGTGATTATTTGCCGTTGTCTGAAGCAAAAGTATCTGTGTTAGATCGGGGTTTTTTGTTTGGTGATGGTATTTATGAAGTTATTCCATCTTATTTGGGACGATTGTTTCATTTAGATGATCATTTGTTACGCTTAGAAAATAGTTTGGCTGGTATTCGCTTAGCCAATCCTCATAGTCGATTAGAATGGCAAGCTATTTTAGCGCCATTGTTAGATGCAAATTTTGATCAATACATTTATTTGCAAATTACTCGTGGTACTGCTTCTAAAAGAGATCATGCTTTTCCTGAAGATGTTCCAGCTACCGTATTTGCAATGTGTTCTAACATAGTGCCTTTTGCTGGTTTAAGTCAGGGTGTTAAGGCTATTTCAATGGATGATACGAGATGGCAGTTGTGCAACATTAAAGCGATTACTTTATTAGGTAATATTCTGCATAGACAAGCCGCTGTGGATAAAGGGTGTGCAGAAGCATTATTAGTTAAAGATGGGTATTTGCTTGAAGGTGCTGCTAGCAATGTTTTTGCTGTGTTTGATGGTGTTTTATGTACACCACCTAAAACCAACGAGATTTTACCGGGCATTACGCGTGATGTTATTTTGGATTTAGCTAAAAGAAATAATATTAGTTGTAGTGAAGACAAAATTCCGTTCTCGAAGATTAAAAATGCGACTGAACTTTGGGTGACTAGTTCAACACGAGAGATAGTCCCTATTGTAGAATTGGATGGCGATATTATTGGTGACGGTAAGCCTGGTTCTGTTTGGCATACGATGCACAATATATTGCAGGCCTATAAGCAGTCTTTATTATGACAGAAGAAACGCTTTTTGAATTTCCTTGTCAGTTTCCTATTAAGGCGATGGGAAAGGCTGATATTGAACTTGATTTATTAGTGGTTGAGATCGTACGTCGGCATGTACCAGATATCAGTGAAGGCTCAGTAAAAGCTAGACCTAGTAAAGATGGTAAATTTATGGCCATAACCGTTACGATTGAAGCTTCCAGTAAGCAGCAACTGGATGCTATTTATCAAGATTTAACTGATCATCCACACGTGTTAGTTGCTTTGTAAACGCAATCTAGGTTCCTACTCGTAGTTAAGCTAAATTAACGAATCTTAATGGTAAAAATAGTTGATTTAGGTTTGCAAGACTATGAAACCACTTGGCAAGCCATGAAAAGCTTTAACGAGTTACGTAATGAAAACACTGATGATGAGTTATGGTGGGTGGAACATCCCCCTGTTTATACCTTAGGATTAAATGGTAAGTCTGAACATCTTTTAAATGTTGGTAATATTCCGGTTGTTAATTGCGATCGCGGTGGGCAAGTTACTTATCATGGTCCTGGGCAAGTGGTTATTTATACCTTATTAGATGTGCAGCGTTTACAGTTAAATCCTCGATCTTTAGTGACTATAATGGAAAAGGCAATGATAAAAGTCTTGGCACAGTATAATATTGACGGTGTCGCTAAGCCGGATGCGCCAGGTGTTTATGTTAAAGGTCAGAAAATTGGTTCTATTGGTTTAAGAATCAAAAAACAAGGTTGTTATCATGGCTTGAGTTTAAATAATGCTATGGATTTGGGGCCATTTAATCACATTAATCCTTGTGGGTATTCTGGTCTTAAAGTAACTCAATTGGCTGATTTAGGTGTTACAGTCAGCAATCAGGTTCTTTCTGGATTAGTTATTCAAGCAATCATTTCATTTTTGTACATATGACAAATCAAGCTCCATCAAGATCAACGCCTGATTCACATGAGCGCAGCGCAAAAAAACTAGCCCGAATCCCCATTAAAGTTGAGCCTGCTGAAACTGTATTACGCAAACCTGATTGGATACGTGTAAAACTATCTGCTAGTGATGAGATTACGCGTATTAAGAATTTATTGCGCGAGAGTAAATTACACACAGTTTGTGAAGAAGCTGCATGTCCAAATTTGTCAGAATGCTTTCAGCACGGTACGGCGACATTTATGATTATGGGTGATTTATGCACGCGTCGCTGCCCGTTCTGTGATGTGGCGCATGGTAAGCCTTTGCCATTAGATGTTAATGAACCTCAACATTTAGCGGATGCTATTAAAGCCATGGCGCTCAAATATGTTGTGATTACCTCAGTAGATCGTGATGATCTAAGAGATGGCGGTGCTGGACATTTTGCAGAATGTATTCGGCTCATTCGTCAACAAACCCCGCAAACAAAAATAGAAATATTGGTGCCAGATTTTAGAGGTCGTATTGACAAGGCTATTGCGCTTTTAGTCGATCATCCTTGTGATGTGTTTAATCATAACTTAGAAACAGTACCTAGGCTTTATAAGCAAGTACGTCCTGGAGCTAATTATCTGGGTTCATTAGAATTATTAGCTAAATACGCACAGGCGTACCCACAGACACCAACTAAGTCAGGCTTAATGTTAGGTGTGGGTGAAACTATTGAAGAAGTTCATCAAGTAATGAAAGATTTGTTAGCAAGTGGGTGTTCCATGCTAACTTTGGGTCAATATTTACAACCTACCAAAGCACATTTGCCGGTAATTGAGTACATTACTCCTCAACAATTTGATTTATATGGTGCTTTTGCATTAGATCTTGGGTTTAAACAAGTTGCTAGTGCACCTATGGT
>CAIVAH010000211.1 GCA_903903765.1 uncultured Methylococcaceae bacterium | reverse complement strand
TTCACCACTAATTGGAACCACAATACCATTGATCATATTCAAATTACGGTCGGTGAAGAAGTCGGTATTGAAGGGCGCTGGGATTATTTTGATAAAACCGGTCAGTTACGTGACATGGTGCAGAACCATTTATTACAAATATTAACTTTTATTGCCATGGAACCACCGGTTAACCTTGAAGCCGCGAGCATCCATAATGAAAAAATCAAGGTGCTTAAAGCCTTACGTCCTATTACAACCCAGAACGTAGAAGAAAAAACCGTGCGTGGCCAATATATTAAAGGCTACATTAAAGGTAAAGAAGTACCCGGCTATCTTGAAGAAGAAGGCGCTAATACAGAAAGTACGACTGAGAGCTTTGTGGCTTTACGCGTCGATATTGATAACTGGCGTTGGGCGGGCGTCCCCTTTTACATGCGTACCGGCAAACGCTTAACCGGCAAACGTACTGAAATCGTGGTTTACTTTAAACAATTACCACACAATATTTTTAAAGACAGTTTCCGCGAATTACCACCCAATAAATTAATCATTCATTTACAACCCAATGAAGGCGTAGAAATTGAAATGCTCAATAAAATCCCCGGTATCGATGAGCATATTAAGTTACAAAAAACCAAATTAGATTTAAGTTTTTCTGACACCTTTAAAGAAAGTCGTATCTTTGGTGGCTATGAAAAATTAGTGCTAGAGGCAATGCGTGGCAATCCAACACTGTTTTTAAGTCGTGAAGAGATTGAACAAGCTTGGACTTGGGTTGATTCTATACAAAACGCTTGGCAGCATTATAAAGATGCGCCTAAACCCTACTCTGCAGGTTCTTGGGGCCCTGTTGCCTCAGTGGCCCTGATTGCCAGAGATGGCAGAGCTTGGGAAGAATAATTAATCCTCCGTGTCATCTTAAACAAGGAAACAAATATGCATCCAGTCATTGAACAAGTCACTCAAGAAATCGTTGAGCGTAGCCATAAAACGCGCTCAGCTTATTTAAAATATATTGATTCTATTGCCAAAAAAGGCCCTATCCGTTCTGGTATGGGCTGCGGCAATTTAGCACATGGCTTTGCAGCGTGTAGTGCCCAAGAAAAAGCCGATTTAACGGGTGATCAAAAACCTAATATTGCTATCATTACTGCTTACAACGACATGTTGTCTGCACACGAACCTTATAAATATGCACCTGACCAAATAAAAGAGGCTATTAGAGCGGCAGGCGGTGTTGCTCAGGTAGCGGGTGGAGTACCAGCGATGTGTGATGGTATTACTCAAGGCCAACCCGGCATGGAATTATCACTGTTTAGTCGTGATTTAATTGCGATGGCCACGGCTGTGGGCATGAGCCACAACATGTTTGATGGCGCGTTATACTTAGGCGTTTGTGACAAAATTGTCCCAGGATTATTAATTGGTGCTTTAAGTTTTGGTCATTTACCCGCTATCTTTGTACCGGCAGGCCCTATGCCGAGTGGTTTAACCAATAAAGAGAAATCTCGTGCTCGCCAAGCCTATGCAACAGGACAAATTGGTCGTAAAGAATTATTAGAAGCAGAGTCTGCCTCTTACCATAGCCCGGGTACTTGCACTTTTTATGGTACGGCTAACAGTAATCAGATGATGATGGAGATTATGGGCTTGCATTTACCAGGCAGTTCGTTTGTTAATCCTTATACTCCTTTGCGTGACGAACTAACCAAAGCAGCAGCGACCCAAGTTTTAAAATTTACAGCCTTAGGTAATGATTACCGCCCTATCGCACACATGGTTTCTGAAAAAGCGATTGTTAATGCGGTCATTGGTTTATTAGCAACCGGTGGTTCGACTAACCACACTATGCATTTAATCGCGATTGCTAGAGCTTCGGGTATCGTTTTAAATTGGGATGACTTTGATAGACTTTCTAAAGCCGTACCATTAATCACTAAAATTTATCCAAATGGTCCTGCGGATGTTAATCATTTCCAAGCGGCAGGTGGTATGGGCGTGTTAATTGCCGAGTTGTTAAGAAACGGCTTGTTACATGAAGATATCCTAACGGTAGCAGATGAACGGGGTATGAACAACTACCGTCAGGAACCTAAAATTATTGATGACAAACTCACTTGGGAACCGGTACCAGAAAGTTCTTTAGATACTGAAGTATTAGGCACTGTTGAAAAACCATTTGCTACTGGCGGTGGTTTACATGTTATGCATGGCAACTTGGGTCGTGGTATTTCTAAATTATCTGCTGTATCTCCCGAACATCAAATTATTGAAGCACCTGCCATTGTCTTTGATGACCAAGAAGATATGTTGGCGGCCTTTAAACGCGGCGAGCTAGAAAAAGACTTTGTCGCGGTTATTCGTTTCCAAGGTCCTCGTTCAAACGGTATGCCAGAATTGCACAAACTAACACCACCTTTAGGTGTATTACAAGATAAAGGCTTTAAAGTGGCGTTAGTGACTGACGGTCGTATGTCTGGTGCCTCGGGTAAAGTGCCTTCTGCAATTCATATCTGTCCAGAATGTGAAGCCGGCGGACCTTTAGCTAAAGTGTTAAATGGCGACATAATTTCTATGAACCTACAAACGGGCAATATCAATGTGTTAGTAGATGAGGCTGAATTTAATGCCCGTGTTCCTGTGCCTAATACCGCTAAAAACCATCATTATGGTATGGGTCGTGAAATGTTTGGTGGCTTCAGATTAGGTGCATCATCTGCTGAGACAGGCGCATCTAACTTATTCTTAGTCGATTAACACAAAAAAACAAACAATATTTATTATCTAGCGAGTAAAACTATGAGTACAAATAACTGGAAAATCCAACCTACTGACGTTTTAAACGCTGGCCCTGTGATGCCTGTTATGGTGATTCAGAATCTTGAAGATGCAGTGCCTTTAGCGAAAGCTTTAGTGGCTGGCGGCATTAAAGTTCTAGAAATCACTTTACGCACACCGATCGCCTTAGAGGCGATTCGTTTAATTAGCCAAGAAGTGAAAGATGCAATTGTAGGTGCGGGTACTATTACAACACCTGAACAATTAAAAGCCGCTGAAGAAGCGGGCGCGGTGTTTGCTATCAGCCCAGGTTTAACACCTAATTTATTAGCGGCGGCTAAAGAAAGCACAATTGCTTTAATTCCAGGTATCGCAACTTTATCTGAATTAAT
>CAIVAH010000210.1 GCA_903903765.1 uncultured Methylococcaceae bacterium | reverse complement strand
TTTTCAAAATAAAATATTTCACCTATATCAAGTTTTAATCTTTCAAGACCGGATTTGTCGTCAATTAATCTTGAAGAAATTGCTGTAGATATTTGGTTAGCATTTTGGATGCGGTCCATACCACTAAAGCTGTTTTCTCTAAATAATGCGCTATATTGAAAGTCATATTGTGCTGTATCAAATACAGGTAAATTATCTTGATTTGTATAGGGTACATACAAATAAAATAAACGAGGTTCAATGGTGTGTAAATAACTTGAATTGCCTAGCGATACGTTTTTT
This sequence comes from uncultured Methylococcaceae bacterium, assembly GCA_903903765.1. GTDB lineage: Bacteria > Pseudomonadota > Gammaproteobacteria > Methylococcales > Methylomonadaceae > Methylobacter_C. The sequence continues at coordinate 6,897 of CAIVAH010000210.1, read as the reverse complement.
TCAAAATTAAGTCCTGTATTAGTAGAGAAAAAAGGTAATGTTCTTGATATCGAATCAGACATTCCTGCTTGAGTTATATTGGATAATGCATAGTTAGTTTGTTGAACAGAAATTTTAGGTATTAAATAAGCATTCGAACTTTCAAGGGGAAAGCTAATTGAAGGTTTGGTGTTAAACCGTTGGCCATTAACTAATTTTTCTTGTTGGAAATATACATACTCATTCTCCATGCTGGCGTTTAATGGCATGAATTTAAATGTATGATCAAGATTTAGATTAATTCGAGGTAATACTCGGTAAGGTAAAGGTGTATTTACCAGGGTTGTATTAATAGATTGGTAATTCACAAACGAGGTATTAAAGTTAATACCGTCTTTTACATACCCAATATCTGCTGAACTTTTAAGATAGTTATAGTTAGAAAATGATAAAGCGCTGCCTAATTCAGCGAAGTATGTTGGATCAGAAACATAACCCAAATCTAAATTAGATTGAATATTGGGACTAAATGTCGTTGTGTTTTTTAAAGCGCCATAGAAGCGAGAGTCATTATTACGTTTCATATCTGATGGCATGTATTCTAGTGCAACATTTCCGGTAGATTGTTCAGTCAAATATCGAAATTTACCTCCTAATAATGGGCCTCTGTTAAAGAGTTCTCTAGGAGTAATAGTTGCGTCATAATTAGGGGCAATATTCCAATAATACGGAGCTGCTAAACGAAAGCCACCGTAATGAGTACTTCCAAAAGTGGGCATTAAAAAACCAGATACACGTCTATTATCAATAGGGAATGATAGAAAGGGTGAGTAAAAAACCGGTGCGCCTTTAAATTCTAGCCAAGCATCCTTGGCCGTGCCTCTACCGGTGGTTTTATTAATAGTTAAGTCAGACGAATGAATCATCCAATCTTGGTTGCCGGGTCGGCAGCTGGTGTAAGCAACGTCTTTGTATTGTGATAAAGTTTTGCTTTTTCGGTAAATATAGTTAGCGTGACCCCTAAGTGGTTTTCCTGCAATAATGAATTGGGCATCTCGTAATTTAGCTTGATCTGCAGAAAAATTAATCATAGCTGATTCACTATGTAAAGCTAGTTCTTCCTCGCTAAAGTATACATCACCCTGTAGGTCAAGGACTTGAGATGTATTGTTGTAATTTGCTTTTTTTGATATTGATTTTTGATCGCCCCTAGACATTGTTACATTGCCAGAATAACTTCCAATTTCATTTTCATAGACTTCTGCGTAATCTGATTTTACATCCATAGGTGCGAATTCTCTTTGGGATGCACGCGAAATAAAACCTGGTTTTTCATTGGGTTCAATATTGCATTTTTCCCATGGATCATAAGCTAATTGAGAGGTTAGTGCGCTGAAAGTTTGTTCTTGCTGATGACTAAACGCTGGATTTAATATTTTTAATAGAGGTGTTTCAGCTTCAATGATTTGCGGTGATACAGGTACTGTATTTTGTTCGTTTGTAATTACTTCTGTTTTCGTCGTTTGATGGTTTATAGTTAAGGGTGGGTGTGGGGTATCAATTTTCGTGTTTGTTGTTAAGGGTTCAACTACTTGAGTTGTGGGGATTTCAATAACCTGCTCTACACGATTTAATGTTGGTTTTTTAGTTGATTCAGGCGTCTTTGGCGTTTCTGAAGACGTGGCACCCACGCATATCCATTCCTTAGATTGCTTATCTTGCTCGCAATTCCATGATGAATCTATTGCAAAACTTTCCTGCGCAATCAATGGGAGTAAAAAAAATAGAAATAAACGGCAAAGCATGGTTGGTATTAAGTTTAGTAGCGTTATGGATCTTAAATCGAATAAAATGCTTGAAAACATTTTACCTTAATTTATCTTAGCCATTTAAATAATCTAATTACCTATGATGATAAATCTAGATTTAAGGACAATCTCAATGATGGATTGGCTGGAAAATGATCTATTAATGACGATTAGTTCTTGTGAAGTTGCATCTAGTGATGCCAGTTTTCGACGTTATTTTAGAGTTATATCAGAACAATGCTCATACATTGTGATGGACGCCCCGCCTGAAAAAGAAAATATCGACGCATTTCTTAGTGTAGCAGAATTGTTATCGGCTTCAGGTGTCAATGTGCCGATCATTTATCAACAAAATAAGGATGACGGTTTCTTGTTACTTGAAGATTTTGGTTCGGAATGTTTTTTAGATAAGTTAAATGCTCAGTCAGCGTCAGGTTTGTATAAAATTGCTTGTGATGAGTTGTTTAAATTACATTCTATGGTCAATACTAAAAAGATTGCATTGCCTGTTTATGATGAGGCTTTTTTCCATAGAGAGTTGGTGATTTTTGAAGAGTGGTTTTTAAATGGCTTACTAGATGTGGATACCCCGGTTGTTTTATGGGGCAACTTAAACGCTAAACTTATCAGTTCAGCATTGGAGCAACCTGTTGTTTGTGTTCATCGCGATTATCATTCGAGGAACTTAATGTACCTTAATGATAATTCTGTAGGCGTTATTGATTTTCAGGATGCAGTGCTAGGTCCAATTACTTATGACTTAGTGTCTTTGTTAAAGGATTGCTATATTGCATGGCCCGATTCTGAGGTAGAAAGCTGGATGTTCGATTATTATCAAAGGCTAATTCAAGCTAATTTAATTGAATGTGCTGCAGAAGATTTTAAACGCTGGTTTGACTTGATGGGTATGCAACGTCATTTAAAAGCAGTAGGTATTTTTGCTAGATTACATCTCAGAGATAGTAAGTCTAACTATCTTAAAGATATACCTAGAACCTTGGCTTATATTATTCAGATTAGTACTCAGTATTCAGATTTTGAGGCCTGGGGGGGGTACCTAGAGCACCAAATTTTACCTAAATTTGAAGGCTATCTCTTAACATGAAAGTGATGATATTGGCCGCAGGTCGAGGCGAAAGAATGCGTCCGTTGACAGACTTTAAACCTAAGCCTTTGTTAAAAGTTACAGATAAAACAATCATTGAGCTCACTATCGAAAGGTTGGTTAATGCTGGGTATAAAGAGCTTGTGATTAATCATGCTTATTTAGGTGGGCAAATTGAGGCGCATTTAGGTAACGGTCAGCGATATGGGGCAAATATCCAATATTCGCCAGAAGGAGATCAAGCTTTAGAAACAGCGGGTGGTATTATTAATGCTTTACCTTTATTAGGTAAGGCGCCATTTATGGTGGTGAATGGAGATATTGCCACTGATTTTCCGTTTGAGCAGTTAAATAAACCACTAAAGAGTTTGGCGCATTTGGTAATGGTGCCCAATCCTAAGTATCATGCACAAGGTGATTTTGGCTTAAGTCATCATGGCAAACTGCTTATCGACGCAGTTGCACTTTCTACTTTCAGTGGAATAGGGGTTTATGATCCGGTTTTATTTACTGGTATGGATTCTGGAGTCTATAAGTTAGGGATTTTATTACGCCAAGCTATTGCTGAGGGTCAGGTGACGGGGCAAAAATACGAGGGTTTTTGGATGGATATTGGTACGCCAGAGCGTTTAGCTGAGTTAACTAATATTTATAAGCAGGGCCAAAGTTAGTATTCTTAGGGTATCTATTCTGAGATTGTTTTTGAGTTTCTGTTTTTAAATTCGGTAATTTGATTTGCTACAAAAATAGCAAAAACAGCCCCTAGAATATCGGCTAATAAATCATATAAAGATGAAGTTCGCGTAGGTATTAGAATCTGGTAACTTTCTTCAATTATGCCAAATAAGCTGGTTACTAATAGTGGTGCCGATAATATAGGTACTTTTTTTTTTGCGGATAATTTTAGGAATAGTGCGCAAATGAGTAAGCTTAAGCAGGCAAACGCTGAAAAATGCGCTACTTTGTCAAAACCTTCGATAATGCCTAAAATGGGCAATGGTGGGTGCGAAGATTCTATCAAGAGTCCGGTCATTAAACACAGAGTGAGTAGGAGTATTAATAGGCTGGATTTAGACACGATCATTAAATTATGCTTTGTTTGTTAATAAGCTTGGTTGTTATAAAAACCTTTAAAAATAGTAATAATGACTATTTTAATGTCTATCCATAATGACCATTGTTTCATATATTCTAAATCATAATTGATTCTAGCTTCCATTTTGTCTATCGTGTCTGTCTCACCTCTGCAACCGTTTATTTGAGCAAGACCCGTAATACCCGGTTTAACTTTATGTCTAAGCATGTAACCCTGTATTTGTTTTCTATAAAATTCGTTATGGGCTATAGCGTGCGGTCTAGGGCCTACGACGGACATGCTCCCTTGTGCGACATTGATAAATTGCGGTAGTTCATCTAAAGAGGTTCTTCTAAGAAAACCGCCAATTGAAGTTAAGCGACTGTCGTTTTTTGTTGCTTGTTTAATTTCGTCACCATTTTCGCAAACTGTCATAGAGCGGAACTTCCAGACTTCTATCTTTTCACCTTTAATCCCATAACGTTGTTGTTTAAAAATCACAGGGCCGGCTGATGTGAATTTAATAGCTATAGCAATCAACAGCATTGGGACGGTTATGATGGGTAAGATTACACAGCATAATATTAGGTCTTCTATGCGTTTTGTAACACCGTCAAACGCATTAAAAGGAGTATCAAAAACGCTGACTACTGGAATTCCTTGAATATTACTCCATTTTGATTGAATTAAATTGAAAGTGAAAAAGTCGGGGACTATGTTTACTGATACTGTAGTATCTGCAAGTTGTTTTATAAATATACTGATACGGTTTTCTGCTGCTAATGGCAAGGTTAAATAAACGTGATCAATGTTGCCATTTTTTGCATCCTGAAGCATTTTGTCAAAATTACCAGAATATTTTTCTAGTTCATTATTACTTAGACGTCTATTTTCAACTTCTGCTCGATCGTCATAAAAACCAACAAACTGATAGCCTAACCAAGGCAATTCTGAAATGGCTAATTTAAGCCTGATGCCTAAAGTGTTCGCGCCATAAATGGCATAAGTGCGGGTATTAAAACCATGTGTTCTCAAAAACGATAAACACTGACGTCTAAGTGTATGTGTAAGTATGATTGTAGTGGGTGCTAAGGGAAGCCATAGTTGAACTACATTTAGGGAGTAATTAAATTTTGCATCATATACGTAGGCGCTAGTTACCATTAAAGCAAATGCGCCTAGCCACGAAAACATGATTCTCAACGACTCATCAAACATTGGCGCACCCCTCCAGCCTTGATATAGTTCGTTATTTTCAGCGAAAACTCCAAATAGTGCGGTAGTGATAAAGCAGGGTAGAATATAGTCTACATCGTTAGGTATTCCATAAATTATTAAAGCGATGTAAAGTGTGCCAATAATTAAGCTAATATCTAGTATTCTAGATAGGGCTTGTAACTTTGAATGCAAAGGCCTTATAAATCCTGAAGTGGGTGGAGTATTCATGGTTAAGGCAATATAATTGGGGTTAATTTTGACTATGTTGGAAGTTTAATCTTGAATTATGTCAATTTGATGTAATAAAACCGCTAGCGGCTTTATTGGGTTAATTTTATATACTTTTGGTATAGTGAATCTTGGTCTTCAATATGGGCGGGATCTTTTTCAATGCAGTCGACTGGACAAACTTCCATGCATTGAGGTGTGCCATGATGCCCAACGCATTCTGTACATAAATTTGGGTCGATTTCATAGATATCTTCACCTTGCGAAATTGCGCCATTGGGACATTCTGGTTCGCACACATCACAGTTAATACATTCATCGTATATTATTAAAGCCATTTTAATTCCTGGTAAACTTTTTAATTAAAGATTGTTGTACAGCAGGAGGAACAAAACAGGAAACGTCACCTTTCAATTGAGCAATTTCTCTAATCATAGTTGAAGAAATAAATTCATATTGTTCGGCAGGTGTTAAAAACATGGTTTCTAATTCAGGTGCTAGTCTTCGATTCATGCCCGCTAGTTGAAATTCGTATTCAAAGTCCGAGACGGCTCTTAAACCTCTTAAAATAATGTTAGCACCTTGTTGTTTTGCACAGTCCACTAAAAGATTATCAAAGCCAATCACACTCACATTGGTGTATTCTGTTACAACAGATCGTGCTAGTTCTACACGCTCTTCTAAAGAAAATAAAGGAATTTTGCCCCTGTTAACAGCGACAGCGACAATCACTTTACTGTATAGTTTTGAAGCTCTAGAAATGATGTCCAAATGACCGTTCGTAATTGGATCAAAGGTACCTGGATAAATAGCGCTTTGTTGCATGGTTTGTATAATCTAAAAAGACTGATTTTATACTAAAAAAGACTTTATTGGGAGATTGGCTCTTCCTTAAGATCAACCGTATCAATAATGCAGAGCAATAGGTGTCACTCATTCTATATTGGTAAAGGTTTATATTTTAATTATCGCTTAATTCGTCAGTTATAGATTTTAAAAAATTCAATACGAGTTAGGTTTTTTTATACTTTATGTTAGTAAAAGGGTTGGATGACTTAATGACAGCAAATATATTATCTTTAAATCACGCTAGTTTCATAGTTGAGGATATTGAAAAAGCCTTAGGCTTTTATAGAGATGTCTTAGGTTTAGAACAAGTTGCTCGACCCGATTTAGGTTTTCCTGGCGCATGGTTACAATTGGGTACACAACAGATTCATTTATTAGAACTCGCTAATCCCGATCCCAAAGACGGCCGACCCGTGCATGGGGGACGTGATCGCCATATTGCTTTAAATGCGCTGGCATTAGTACCTATTCAAGAGGCTTTAGATAAAGCTGGTATTATTTATACCATGAGTGTTTCCGGCAGAAGAGCTTTATTTTGCCGTGACTTTGATGCCAATACTGTTGAGATTATCGAGATACCTACTAATTAAATAATTTTAGTCTGTATTCACTTTACGAGCCCTTAACTATTTAAT
>CAIVAH010000209.1 GCA_903903765.1 uncultured Methylococcaceae bacterium | reverse complement strand
TGGCACGGTCTATGGCCAATTGTTCCACTTTATCGACAAACTCACAGCCGCCGTAATAACGTTTGCCAGGATAGCCTTCCGCGTATTTATTAGTGAGTTGCGAGCCCTGTGCTTCCATGACTCTTGGGCTGGTGTAGTTTTCTGACGCGATCAATTCAATATGATCTTCTTGGCGAAGACGCTCTTCTTCCATGGCATTAAATAAATCATTATCAAAGCCGGCAATGGACATGGATTTTTTAAACATGGTGTCTCCTGAGTTTATGAATGCGTATTAGATTCTGATTTAGGGTGTATTAATAAAATTTGCAAATCTGCGACATTAGTACCTGTCGCTCCAGTCATCAATAGATCATTTGAGCTTTTTAATGCTGTATAGGAGTCATTGTTATTTAATAATCTTTCTGGATGTTGGTTTGCAAAAATCATACGTTTTAAACTATTTTTGTCAATTAAGCCACCCGCAGCATCGGTTGGGCCATCTTGTCCATCGGTGCCGCCGCTTAGAAATACCCAGTCTCCATTTAAGTCGTTTTTTTCTGCGGCTATTGCAAAGGCTAAAGATAACTCTTGATTGCGTCCGCCTTTACCATCGCCTTTCAGAGTAACTGTAGTTTCGCCGCCAGCAAGTAAGGCTATAGGTGTATTAAAGTCTTTTGTGCATAAGCTTTTGGCATATTTAACCCAATCCTCAGCAACGCATTTGGCTTCGCCACAGAGTTGCATATTATAAACGAGTGTTGAGTAGCCTAGCTTAGTTGCTGTTTTAGCGCTTGCATCAATACTGATGCTATTACTCCCTATTAAAACATGAGTTGTATTGTTAAAAATAGGGTCTGTTGTTTTGGGTGTTTCAGGTGTTAATTTTTTTTGACCTTGATCTAAATGTTCTTTAACTGAGTTAGGTACTTTATCCCAAAGTCCATATTGATTAAAAATATTAATAGCCTCTTTAAATGTTGTATTGTCGGCCACTGTGGGGCCGCTGGCAATCACACTTAAATCATTATCCAAAACGTCTGACAAAATAATAGCATGTAAGTCTGCGGGAGCGGAAAGCTTAGCTAATCCTCCGCCTTTTAATTGTGATAGATGTTTGCGTATGCAATTAATTTCGTGAATAGTTGCGCCGCAAGAAAGTAATAAGTTTGTTGTAGAAATTTTATCTTCTAAAGACAGGGTGTATACGGGGTATGGAATTAGCGCTGAGCCCCCTCCGCTAATTAATACTAAAACGAGTTCGTTTTGTTTTGCATGGCTGGCTATGTCAGCACATTTTTTTGCGGCAAGTAGTCCCGATTCATCGGGCAAGGGATGTCCGGCTCCCATGACTTCTACTTTGCTAATAGGTGAGATGTTGTTATAGTTGCTTACAACAATACCATCGTCGGCAAGGAGATTGTCTGGGATGATTTCTAAAGCCGCTTTTGCCATTGCGCATGCGGCTTTTCCGAAAGCGATTAGATGTATTTTTGACCAATGTTTGCTACGAAAAAAATTTTCGTCATCTAGCTTTAATGTTAGCTTTAATTGCCCTTTTTCTATATGCAAACATTGTTTTACAGCCATATAAGGATTAGCAGCTATCACTCCAGATTCAAATATATCTAATGCTTGTTTTCTTAAAGTCGATGTTTTTTGATTAAGCGGGCTCATCCAAGGGTGAATTTGAGTTAAGCCATTTCTTTAGCTAAAGCAAAGATATTTTCAGCATCAAACACCAGTTTGTTGTCTTCAAATAATTTTGCAATACAGGCTCTGTGTAAGGCAAGTTTTAAAGTGCCAAATCCAATGGCTCCCCAAATGACTTTTCCATGGCGTAATTCGCCTTTGTCCATCATGTCTGTTCCGCCAATGCCTAGAGGAGGGGTGGCATTAGCGTCAGCAATCATTTCTAGGTTTGGGTTGTTTTGCCATTGCTCTATGCTTAAAAGTTCCACCCCTGCAGCCCCTGTGGCCAAGATAATATGAGCGTTTTCTGTGGCTTTAGCTCTGGCTGCATTGTCAAATGCTTCAATGGGTATAACGTCAACGCCAAAGCGTTTTTTTATATTTTCAGAGGCGGCAATGGCGCGTTCAATTTTTCGTGCGGTGATAGCAACATTTGCTCCTTCCTGAGCGAGCATAGCCGCTGCACGTTGTCCTACAGGGCCAGTGCCCGCGAGGACAACCGCATTTTTGCCTTGTAGTGAATGAGTCGTGGCAAGTTTTGCTACGGCGGCTGCGGCAGTCGTATTACTGCCGTTGCTGTCCAGCATGACAGACACTTGAAAGCCCGGAAAAAAACACTTCTGAACCGCTTTAAATAAGATTTGACCTGCTTCCATATCACTCCCCCCAACAAAGATGGCGGTATTTTTTTTATCTTTAGGTGCTCTTGTAAAGATGGCACCTTCGACTAGGCTCGTGATGTTTTCGGGAGTTAATCCAGCATGTCCAATGACATGATCAGCGCCACCATCGTAGCCCACTACGGTATCAAAAACGGAAGGATGGGTATCGGTATCGAATTGGAAGAGTAGTTTTTTCATTAACTTACCCGATTTGTATTTAGATTATGAAATTTATGTCAATATTATACCTGATAAAAAAACGGCGCCGTTACTTATGCGAAACGATTAATGAGTGTTTTTATCTGTGGAGTAGTGTTAGGATTATAACTATTTTAGCAATTCTATTACGGCTTATTACTTAATTCAGTCCCATTCCCTATATAGATCGAACGAAGGAAGTTAAATGAAATCCCCTATTCATATTGCAGTATCTGGTGCTGCTGGGCAAATAAGTTATTCTTTGTTATTTCGGTTGGCTGCAGGGGCGTTATTTGGGCCCGATCAGCCTATCATTTTACATTTGTTAGAAATCACTCCCGCATTGCCAGCATTAGAAGGTGTGGTAATGGAATTAAAGGATTGTGTTAATCCGGTATTACATGGAATAGTGGTGACGGATGATCCTAAAGTTGCTTTTAAGGATACTGATTATGTATTTTTAGTGGGAGCTAGGCCAAGAGGGCCTGGTATGGAACGCAATGATTTATTAGAAGTAAATGCACATATATTTTCTACTCAAGGAAGAGCTTTGAATGAGGTTGCAAGTCGGGATGTTAAAGTCTTAGTCACAGGGAATCCAGCTAATACAAATGCATTAATTGCCTTGAAGAACGCGCCTAATTTAAAACCAGAAAACTTTTCTGCTATGAGTCGATTGGATCATAACCGGGCTATTAATCAGTTAGCAGAAAAATGCGGAGTTTTATCAGCAGACGTGAAAAACGTAATAATATGGGGTAATCACTCAACCACTCAATTCCCTGACATAACTCATGCAAAAGTCAAAGATCAAGAGGCCCTGTCTTTAGTGGAAAAAAGTTGGTTTATTAATGATTTTATTCCAACTATTCAGCAGCGGGGCGCAGTGGTTATAAAGGCTAGAGGTCTTTCAAGTGCTGCTTCTGCAGCAAAAGCAGCGGTTGATCAAATGAGTAACTGGGTTAAAGGTACTAAAGCAGGTGAGTGGGTTAGTATGGGGGTGCTTTCTGACGGAAGTTATGGCATCACAGAAGATTTGATGTTCTCATTTCCTGTTACTGTCACTGACGGAAAAGTAAGTATTGTTAAAGGACTCATAATTGATGAGTTTAGTCGCGAAAGAATGCGGCTTTCTGAATTAGAGTTAAAAGAAGAAAAAGCTACAATTATGCACTTGATCTAAAAACTTAATTTTTAGACTATACGATCTTCTGGTTCTTCATCAGCAAAGAAAGCTGCAATATTAGCTAATACTCGATTACCCATGGCAAGTCGTGTTTCTTGAGTTGCACTGCCTAAATGTGGTAATAATGAAACATTATTTAAGCTTAAAAACTCTGGATTTAAATTCGGTTCGCCCTCATAGACATCTAAGCCAGCGCCTGCAATCCAGCCTTCTTTCAAGGCTTTAATTAATGCCTTGCTATCCACAACATCACCGCGTGCGGTATTAATTAAGTGTGCTGATGGAAGCATTAATTTTAAACGATCTTCGTTAATTAAATGTTTAGTCGCTTCACCACCGGGGCAATGTAATGATACAAAATGAGCTTCTGACAAAAGATCTTCAATGCTTGCGCAGCGTTCTGCTTGCAAATTATCAACAATCGCTTGATCGGGTTGTGATGGTGAAAAAAAGATAATCTTCATGCCAAAACCATGGTGAGCTTTTCTGGCCATCGCTTGAGCTATACGGCCAAAACCAATCAGACCTAACGTTTTACCCGTAACTTTTTGACCAACTAACTGTGTAGGTTTCCAACCTAGCCATTTTTGTTGCAGAATCAATCGCTCGCCTTCAGACGCTCGACGGGCAGACATCAATAACAAAAGCATTGCGATATCGGCGGTGCAATCTGTTAAAACATGGGGGGTATTTGTAACTACTATGCCTTGAGACTGGGCGGCTTTAATATCGATATTGTTATAACCAACACCAAGGTTACCAATGATTTTAACGCGTTTATTCTCAACATCTAAGACATCAGCAGTCAGAGCGTCCGTCACTGTGGGTAATAAAGCATCGGCAGTTTGTAGGGCTAGTTTTAGTTCGTCTGCAGTTAAGGGTATATCGGATTCATTGAGCTGGACATCGTATAGTGCTTTTAACTCAGCTTCAACTTCAGCAGGCCATTTACGAGTGACGATGACTTTTGGTTTGCTCATTTCATATCCTTAATGCGATCAAAGAAAGATTGTTTTACGGAG
>CAIVAH010000208.1 GCA_903903765.1 uncultured Methylococcaceae bacterium | reverse complement strand
CGGATCTGGACGCAAAACATTGCGTGAAGGCCAAAAAGTAACAATGGAAGTAACTCAAGGTCAAAAAGGCCCACAAGCTGAGAATGTAACCCCTGCGTAATAGTCTCAAATTTTGTTTCCTAAAAGCCCTCGGCTCTTAGGAAACAAGCTTTTAAGCAATTCTATCTTAAGTTTTTTTACTGTAGAAAAACCCTGTAAGAATTCTCTGCACTTAGCGTTTAGACTTTAGAATAACAAACTTTTTATTCTCTGCTACGCAATAACAATTACCAAACACTCGCTTTAGAGTTAATTGGTAATTAAGATGCCGATTGCCGACTATCCATAATTCCCCCGTCTTTCTTAAGACAATTTTAGCCCATTTAATCATGCTGTTAGCGATTTGATCACCTATGGCATTTTGTTGATGGAACGGTGGATTACATAAAATGATATCGGCACTAGCGGGCAAAAAGTCTTGTAAACCATCACCTACTTTAAATACAGCGCTTCGCTGCTGCCCTAAAACGCTAACAAAATTATCTTGTGCGGATGCCACTGCCATAAAAGATTCATCCACAAAATGCACCAGTGCAGCTGGATTTCTTTCCGCAGCGATGATGCCCAACAAACCATTTCCGCAACCTAAATCCACAATATCAACTATTCCCTGAGTAACAGGTAAATATTGCAGAAAAAACCGCGTGCCTATATCTAAACTATCTCGAGAAAACACATTAGCATGGTTACTAATAATATATTCTGTACCTTCTAATTGATAACGCACCGGATAAGGACTATCGGGAACTTGTATTGCAAAGTCTGGACTAGCAAAAATCAACCTAGCTTTTTTTTTAGCTAAAGAAGTCGTTGTCACGCCTACTAAGCGTTCTATTAGTTTCCAGATTGTTGGCGTCATGGTTTTTACCATGCCCGCAACTATAATTTGCGAATTAGATTTAAGATAAGGACGAATACGTATTAATTGATCTTCTAATAAGGCCAGCGTTTTGGGTGCTTTAATAAGCACCCAATCATAAAAACCAAACAAAGGCTCAAGACTGTTTGTTAAAATAACACTATCTACTGATAGGTTGTTAGCCAACAAATTTAACCGAGTCGCTTGCTGAGAAAGAAAAGAATCAGAAACCGCTTGAGGCTTATAAACATTCAATCCTAACGCTAAGGCCCCAAAACTATCATTTAAAATTAATATTCGTGCATTGGCACTAACAGTCTGCTCTGCCACATAGCTAAGCAAATATTCATCAGCTGCATCCCACGCGCGTAATAACTCTAAAGACCGTTTAGGTAGTCGCTCTAAAAGAAATTCTCCTTGCGGAACTTTTAATCTAATATCTATCTCTGTCGCCATTAAACTCTATCTTTGACAGGTACTTAAGCTCGCGCCATAAACTTACCATTTTCAGTATTTACTTTAATGAGCTCATCTGTTTCTAAATACTCTGGCACTTGGACTTCTAAACCAGTAGGTAAACGGGCTGTTTTAGTTCGGCCTGAAGCGGTAGCACCTTTAATAGCCGGAGGCGTTTCTACGATTGGCAAAATCACGGAACTTGGCAATTCAATACCAAAAATCTCATCATCAATTAATAAAGCAATAATCCCATCTAAACCTTCTGTTAAATAATAGACTTGATCATCTAAATCCTCTCGACTCAAGCTATATTGCGTATAGTCTTCACTATTCATAAAGATATAGTTCTCACCATCAATATAAGAGAACTGCACTTTAGCTCTGACTAAATCTGTTTCTTTAAAGAAGTCATCGCCTTTTAAAGATTCATCCAACTTTTGACCTGTTTTAAGATTAGTAAATCGAATTTTATAAAGGGTTGACGCACCACGAGAGGAAGGGCTTTTTGCATCAAATTGTTTAACCATGTGCGGAACGCCATTTATCTCAACCACCATTCCGCGCTTTAATTCACTTGCCTTTGCCACACCGCTCTCCAGTTTTGTTTATAAGTTAAACCTGCTGAATAATTTAGACTCATTCAACTGCTCGTAATCCTGATATTATAACGTAGAACCATTGCAAGAACGCCTACAGAATTATTGGCATTTTTTTACTTAAAGCGGCAAATTTTCGTGTTTTTTTATTAAAAGATGTTAAATTACACCACATAATTAAATAACGTCTTTAATCAATCTTCAGTGTGATAAAAATGAACATCCGCTTTAAATTTTCACTTACTTTACTTTGCCTTAGTCTAGCGGCTTGTTCATCTCAAGAAATTAAAGAAACTGAGACAGCAAGTAAACCTGTAACAGAATCTCCTGTAAGCACAGCGCCATCTATACCAGACATGCAAATGTCGGGTATGAATCCACCGATGACTATCACTAAAGATAATAAAAAATTAAATTTGATGAGAATATTGGATGGTGGGATTTGTAAAAACGATTTACAAGGCGCAAAAGGCACTTTTTTATTGTACGCAGACAGTAATGACATTAATCGAATAAAAAAAGAAAAAGGTAGCGCAATATTTAAGAGCTTCGAAACTAAAATTCAAGACATCTCAAGTGCTATTTTACAAACCGCCATCGAAAATACAAATCTAGGCGAAGATCCTTTTACATTGGGCGAAGACGAAGCCCAACAAAAACTGGCATCTAAATTAATGGTTAATTTTCGTAATGCAGCGACTGAATCCATCAATCAATTTCAAAAAGAAACCACATTAACTATTGATATCACAGCCTTTCAACCCTCTTTAGTCTTTTTCCAAAAGGGCTGTGATGAATCGAAATTTGATACAGAAAGCAAAGACTCTGCAGGCTAAAGATTTCACTCTTTTAATCTGACGGCCAACACATCGCACTTAGCTGTATGCAAAATACTATTGGCCGTTGAGCCTAACAATAAAGCTATACCATGTCGACCGTGAGAACCAACCACAATTAAATCAACTTGCTGTTGCTCTGCCACATAAATAATTTCTTGCTTGGGAATACCCCATAATAACCACTGATTTGATACCTCTACGCTAAATTGCTCACCTATTGCCATCAGCTTAGCCTTTTCTGCTTCTAATAAGGGATCACCTGAGTTTTCAGTTAAGGATATAACAGTTCCATAATAAGCATCTGGCATAGGAATATTATCTAAGACATGCACTATACTTAACTTGGCTTGGTGTTTATTTGCTATGGCTTTAGCTTTTTCTGCCACGGTATTAACTTGTTTAGAAAAATCTACCGCCAATAAAATGTGTTTGTAATCATTCATCCCTTGCACCTAAATTTATTGATAACCCAATGATACTTAAAAACGTTAGCATTATGCACGCTTAATTAGACCACTTCAGTTACGCTATAGCAACCAATAGACACGCCTAACTAAGCCTAAAGTTGAATATGGTAGAATAAGCGCAACTCAAGATTAGTCGATAAGCAAATCTCTCCTCGTTACTTAAAACCCACAATCATTGTCATGCAACCGGCATTTATCCATTTAAGATTACATACTGAATTTTCAATGGTTGACGGTATAGTTAAAATTAAACCGCTAATCAAACGTTTAACTGAACTTAACATGCCTGCAATTGCAGTCACTGATCACTCCAACCTATTCTCTTTAGTCAAGTTTTATAAAAATGCCCAAAGCTCTGGTATTAAACCCATTGCGGGCGCTGATGTATTAATTTTTAACCCTGATGACCCAACAACACCGTATCGCTTAACTTTACTAGTTAATAACCATAAAGGCTACATCACCTTAACTGAATTAACATCCAAAGCTTATCAAGAAGGCCAACACCAAGGTGTTCCAATGCTACAAAGAGCATGGCTTGAAGCTAATCACACTGGACTTATAGCACTATCAGGAGCAATGCAAGGTGATATTGGCCGAGCCTTATTGGCCGAAAATACAGTAGAAGCCAATCGGTTAGCTGAATACTGGAACGATTTATTTAAAAACAGTTTTTATCTAGAATTACAGAGATTAGGAAAACCAGAAGAAGAACGATATATCGCAGGGGCTATTGAACTTGCCCTTAAGTATGATCTACCTGTGGTTGCGACCAATGATGTAAGATTTATTCATCAAGAAGATTTTGCCGCCCATGAAGTTAGGGTGTGCATTAACCAAGGTCGAGTTTTAGACGATACACGTCGCCCTAAAGACTATACCGATCAGCAATACTTGCGAAGCACCGAAGAAATGCTGGCCATTTTTGCAGATATTCCTGAAGCCCTCCAAAACACTGTTGAAATTGCTAAACGCTGTAATTTAAAACTCACTTTAGGCGAAAACTTTTTACCTGACTTCCCCGTACCTGCTGGTATGACACTTGGCGAATTAATGGCCAGTGAAGCTGAAAAAGGTTTAGAAGATCGCTTACGTCAATATCCCGCAGTAGGAACTGGCACAAAAGAAGAGAACCAAGAGATTTACTTCGATCGTTTAGCAACTGAACTTAAAGTAATCAACGAAATGGGTTTCCCTGGTTACTTTATGATCGTTGCAGACTTTATCCAGTGGGCAAAAAACGAATTGATCCCCGTAGGTCCAGGGCGCGGATCTGGTGCGGGTTCTCTCGTAGCTTATGCCCTTAAAATCACCGACTTAGATCCCATAGAGTTTGATCTATTATTCGAGCGCTTCTTAAATCCCGAGCGGGTTTCTATGCCCGACTTTGATATTGACTTTTGTATGGATCGTCGTGATGAGGTTATTGATTATGTAGCACGGCATTATGGTCGAGACCACGTGGCACAGATTATCACTTATGGTTCAATGGCAGCAAAAGCAGTTATTCGAGATGTTGGGCGAGTACTCGGATTTGGCTACGGTTTTGTCGATAAACTCGCTAAGCTCATCCCTTTTGAAATCGGCATGACGCTAACTAAAGCCTTACAAGATAGCCATGACCTTAAGCATCTTTACGATACCGAAGAAGAAGTTAAAACCCTGATAGACATGGCCTTATCTTTAGAAGGTACCGTTAGGAATGCCGGTAAACATGCGGGTGGTGTCGTCATATCACCGACTAAACTGACGGACTTTACTGCTCTGTATTGTGAACAAGGCGGGGGCAATTTAGTCACGCAATTTGATAAAGACGATGTAGAAGCGGTAGGTCTAGTTAAATTCGACTTTTTAGGTTTACGTACCTTAACTATCATTGATTGGGCTTTGCAAACCATTAATGCTAAGAAAAAATTAGCGAATGAAACTCTAATAGATATTACAACCATCCCCCGTGATGACTTAGCCTCATACACTCTGTTAAAGAATGGCCTCACCACCGCCGTTTTTCAGCTTGAATCTAGAGGCATGAAGGAGCTGATTAAGAAACTTAAACCAGATTGTTTTGACGATATTATTGCCTTGGTGGCTTTATTTAGACCAGGTCCTTTAGAATCAGGCATGGTAGATGATTATATTAACGTTAAACACGGCGCTCAAGCTGAATATGCCCACCCCCTTCTTGAACCTATTTTAAAACCCACTAACGGGGTTATTTTATACCAAGAACAAGTAATGCAAATCGCCCGAGAACTCGCGCATTACACATTGGGTGGTGCGGATATGCTCCGACGAGCAATGGGTAAGAAAAAACCTGAAGAAATGGCTAAGGAGCGGGAAAAATTCACCTCGGGTGCAGTCGCTAATCAAATCGACGAATCCATTGCCACTTATGTGTTTGACTTAATGGAAAAATTTGCTGGCTATGGTTTTAACAAATCCCATTCAGCAGCTTATGCTTTAGTCGCTTATCAAACGGCTTGGCTTAAAACGCATTATCCCGCAGAGTTTATGGCGGCGGTATTATCTTCTGACATGGATAACACCGATAAAGTGGTTATCTTAATAGAAGAATGTCGGCAAATGAAACTAACCGTTTTACCACCCACTATCAATGTCTCAAATTATCGATTTACCGCGAATAATGAGAATCAAATTGTCTATGGTCTAGGCGCCATTAAAGGTGTAGGCGAAGCCGCTATTGAAGACATGATTAAAGAACGTGAAGCTAATGGCGCTTTTTTAGATCTTTACGATTTATGCAAACGCGTTGATTTAAGAAAAGTTAATCGACGTGTTTTAGACGCTCTCGTTAAAGCCGGCGCCTTTGATGATTTTAGTCCTAACAGAGCTAGTCACCTAGCTGAATTACCAACCGCCTTACGCGTCGCAGAGCATCATGGAAAAATGCTCCAGACTGGTCAAAATGATTTGTTTTCCTTGGCTAACGAAGATAACTCTGCAACAGAGGAGACCAAGGTAAGCTACACGATGAACGTAGAGCCTTGGTCTGACCGAGAACGCTTAGCCGCAGAAAAACTCACTTTAGGCCTGTTTCTAACTGGCCACCCAATTGATCAATATGAAGCAGAGTTAAACTATTTTACCCATGGAAAAATAGGTTCTTTACAAATATCCCGGGGCAAAATGGAAGCCAGAGTCGCTGGCATGGTGGTTGAAATTCGCACCCGCCAAAACAAGCATGGTAAAACAATGGGCTTTGCTACTTTAGACGACAAAACTGGCAGACTTGAATGTGCGTTATTTGGAGATACTTATGAACAATATCAAGAGCTTTTTTCTAAAGACAATCTCATTATTGCTGAAGGCGGTTTAGCAATCGACAACTTTTCTGGCGCACTGCGTTTAACAGTAGAAAAGCTTTACGATATTAATCAGGCAAGAGAAAACTTTGCGAGAGCGATAGTAATTGATTGGACATGCTCTGATGATGCATCTATCAATAATGAGTTTATAAACAAACTAACTGAAACTATTAGCCCTAATAAAGGCGGAAATTGTCCAGTTGGCATTAATTATAAATCTCATAAAGCTAAAGCCAGCTTGCTATTAGGAGACATTTGGCGGGTTCATCCTACGGATGACTTGATTAGCCGTTTAAGATGGTTATTAGGCACACAAAACGTAGAAATTCGCTACAAATAATCCAAACAGTGGGATGCAGTTATTATTATGCACCCCATTGTAAAGAATTTTATTAAACTTCAGGATCAGGCTTTACTGGAACAACTTCAACTCGCATAGACACTTCCTTAACGGGAACTTCTATGTTTACCACAACAGGGGCCACATATTCTGGTACTTTAACTGGCTCTGGAGCAGGCTCAAAAACCTGAGTTGGTGCTGTTTGTTGCGTTACAACAACCGGAGCCAGATATTCCGGCGCAGCATTAGACTCATATCCCGACTCTGTAGCTTGCGCGTCTGATGAGGTAAAATTACTTTCCTGATTGTTATACACATCTGGTTTCTTATAATTAGGGTTACGTGGACGTCTACGATTAGGGCCCCTACGATTAGAATTTCTTTTTTCTACTCCGGTTGCTTGATCTTCGGTCGCCACCGCCACTACTTCATTTGCCACAACCGAATCAAAATTAGGTGTATTAGGGGGTTCATTAGTGACTATTGATTCCAACTCTGCAGAAACAGAATCCATACTAACTTCTTCATCTTTATCACTCACTGGTGCAAGATTTCGTCTTACATTACGACCTCTGCCACGCATCTTACGGTTTTGACGTGGTTCTTTAACTTCAGAAGTCACTTCATTGTTGTCAACGACATCTTTATTATCTTTAGTTTCATTACGAGCTGGAATTGTTGCTTCAGAAACCTTATTTCTATCCTGCTGTGGTCTATTATTACGGTTATCTTGATTTCTTTGACCATTTCTACCGCGTCTGTTATTACGATTTCTATTGCCAGAAGCACCATCTTCGAAATTATTTACTTTCTCCACTACTGGCGCGGGAACAGCTTTAACTTCTGGTTCAGTTGAACTTGAACCGACCAGTTTTTCCCAAAAACGTTTAATTAAACTGGCTGATTCATTCTTAGTTTGAGCTGGCGCAGGAGAATCATGCATAAACTCTTTTACAGCTGCTTTTTCTATTTTTGGCTTTACTTGCTGTGCAAATTCGGGAATAGCAATTTCTTCTGCCTTAATTTGCATATAACTAGGTTTTTCATCAACAAATTCTTTCTCTTTAATTCTCTCAATATCATAAGCTGGAGTTTCAAGATGTTTACTAGGTAATACAATAATACCAACTTTCAAACGCGTTTCTATTTGCTCAATCGCATGACGTTTTTCATTTAACAAGAACGTCGCACATTCGATTGGTAAATGTGCTATAACCTTGTCTGTGCCCTTTTTCATAGCCTCTTCTTCAAGAACTCTTAAGACAGAAAGTGCCACAGACTCAACATTACGGATAGTTCCCTGCCCTTTACAACGCGGACAAGGTAATTGAGTTGCATCACCCAACGATGGACGCATTCTTTGACGCGACATTTCCAGTAAACCAAAGCGAGAAATACGACTAGTTTGTATACGGGCTCGATCAATTTTTAAAGCATCTCGAAGATGGTTTTCAACTGTACGTTGATTCTTATTGGATAACATATCAATAAAATCAATAACAAATAAGCCACCCAAGTCACGCAATCTTAATTGACGAGCAATCTCGTCAGCAGCTTCAAGATTGGTATTTAAAGCAGTTTCTTCAATATCACTGCCTTTAGTCGCACGGGCTGAGTTAATATCGATAGATGTTAAAGCTTCAGTATGATCAATAACTATTGATCCCCCTGAAGGTAATGACACTTCTCGGCAGTAGGCCACTTCAATTTGTGACTCAATCTGATAACGGCTAAATAATGGCACTGCATCTTGATATAACTTTGCTTTAGGTAAAAAATGCGGCATGACTTCTTTTAAGAAATCTTGCACCAATCTAAAAGAATCTTCATTATCAATCAATATTTCATCAATATTGCCACGTAAATGATCACGTAATGCTCTGATAATGACGTTACTTTCTTGAAAAACTAAGAATGGCGCTTTTTGCTCCGTAGACGAACGCTCAATTGCTTCCCAAAGTTGCAATAAATAGTTTAGATCCCATTGCAATTCTTCAGCATTTTTACCACAACCTGCAGTTCTTACAATCAATCCCATGGTATCAGGAATCACTAAAGAGGCCATAACTTCACGCAAATCACTTCGCGTTTCGCCTTCAATACGCCTTGAAATTCCTCCCGCTTTAGGATTATTAGGCATCAATACCAAATAAGTACCCGCTAAACTAATATAAGTAGTTAAAGCAGCACCTTTATTACCTCGTTCTTCTTTTTCAATCTGAACGATGATTTCTTGGCCTTCTTTGATAACATCCTTGATAGCAGGACGACGTCCGTCTTCAGTAGGTTCTTGAGGTTGACGATAAAGTGGGGAGATTTCTTTAAAAGGCAAAAAACCATGTTTTTCAGCGCCATAATTGACAAAAGCAGCTTCTAAACTTGGCTCTACTCGAGTGATTATACCTTTATAGATATTGGATTTTTTTTGTTCTTTTGAAGGGATTTCAATGTCAAAATCATATAGTTTTTGACCGTCTACCAAAGCAACTCGCAGTTCTTCAGCCTGCGTAGCATTGATAAGCATTCTTTTCATATTTTATCCTTGTTGTTACCTGCTCCATTCTCAGATTTTACTGAACTAGACTATACTTCTTATTGCATCAAATTTAGTGGCATTATAAACAAAGAGCGCTATGTCTTTGACACGATCAGCTTAGTTTCTATGGTCTTATGTTCCATCCATCTGTGCGCTTAGTAAAATATATGTGGTTTCAATCTTATGAATCCAGTCAGTCAGCGCAAACAGATGCTAATTTAATTTTTACAGTCTTTTGTGGTAAATTCTGTTTTAAGCAAGTGTTAAAAAATCGTGCATCTAGGGTCGAACGATGAACCCGAAAATCGTATAATGGAGTATTGATCACGCAAATGGTGCTATTTCAACTTCCATTTAATAGCTCTTAGACAGTTTCTTCAATGAAACTTGCCGAGCTGTATAGGCGTTTATTTAAAAACTAGCCTAATATAACAACCTTATTGAATTACTTCAATTTTAAAGCATCATTTATCGCGCTATACTGTTATTATTTATACCATGAGTATACTAGAAAACCCAACACCACAAGTAGTCTATGTTGAAATAAACGCCGACAACTGTGACCAACGCCTAGACAATTTTCTAATAGCCCGCCTTAAAGGTGTGCCTAAGAGCAGAATTTACCGACTGGTAAGAAAAGGCGAAGTCCGCGTAAATAAAGGCCGCAGTGACGTTAAATACAGATTAATCGCTGGAGATATCATTAGAATCCCTCCGATTAGAGTCGCAGAACGCAGTGAAGAGTATTATGTTCCACAAGGCTTGCAAGAGGCTCTAGAAAAAGGCATTTTATACGAAGATGACGGCTTTCTTATAATTAATAAACCTGCTGGCTTTGCCGTACATGGTGGCAGTGGCGTCAGCTCTGGGATTATTGAAGGCTTAAGACTCATAAGACCCGAGGCACGCTTCTTAGAGCTCGTGCATCGTTTAGACAAAGATACTTCAGGCTGCTTATTAATCGCCAAAAAACGAAGTGCTTTACGCCTCCTACAGGCATTATTCCGTAACAACCAAATCCAAAAAACCTACCAAGCTTTGTTGGCGGGACAATGGGCAAGAAAAAAACTCGTTGTTAATGCACCTTTATTAAAAAACATCAGTAAAGGCGGTGAACGCATCGTAGTAATAAGCCAAGCTGGCAAAGCCGCAGAAACCTTATTTACTCGCTTACAAAGCTTTCCTGATGCCACTTTAGTTGAAGCGTCACCTAAAACCGGCCGCACCCATCAAATTAGAGTTCATGCAGCAAGCTTAGGTCATCCATTGATTGGTGATGAACGTTATGGCATAGATAGTGTGAATAAAGCTTTTAAAAATAAAGGTTGTAAGCGTATGTTTTTACATGCAGAAACCTTACAATTTGCGCATCCGGTTACTGAAGTTAAAATGACTATTTGTGCACCTCTCCCCCACGATTTGACGCACTTATTAAAAAATGCAGCAACGCTTTGATTTAATAATTTTCGATTGGGACGGCACGCTCATGAATTCGATTGATTGGATCTGTGAATGCCTCCAAAAAGCAGGGCTTGACTATCACTGCCCCATACCTGAAGCACAAGCCACAAAAAACGTAATTGGCCTAAGCACATCTAGAGCCATAGCACGGCTATATCCGAATGCCGACAGCAAATTACAAAACCTGTTAGTTGATCGCTACAGAGCCCATTTTTTATCTAGGCAACTGAATGCGAACGATCTATTTCCAGGGGTAAAAGACATGCTTATCACGTTAAAAACTAACGGTTACCAACTTGCTATTGCGACTGGAAAAACCAGATCAGGCTTACAAGACGCGCTAAAAACCACCCAAACTGAAGATTTATTTTGCGTTACACGCTGCGCAGATGAAACAATTTCAAAACCTGACCCAAAAATGCTGTTAGATATTATTAACCAAACACAAGTTAGCAAAGAGCGTTGTTTAATGGTGGGAGATTCTGTTTTCGACTTACAAATGGCACAAAATGCCCAAATACCTGCAATTGCTGTCACATGTGGCGCACAACCACAAGAACTGCTAAAACCCTTTAAGCCTTTATTATGCTTAAATCAACCCACCGACTTACTGAATTTTATTTAAGGTTAACAAGTTATGGATCAAAATCAAGATAGCAAATGGGAATATAACGTCATTGAAAAAATAGCGTTAGCTTCTATCAAAGAACAATCTCGTTCTAGAAAATGGGGGATTTTCTTTAAATCCTTATTCTTTATTTATGTATTTAGTTTATTAGGCATGAGTGTTTATCCAAAAATAAAATCTAGTTTTGGAGGAGAGGACAAATACCATACCGCAGTTATCGATATATCTGGAGCCATTGCTGAAGATAAGGAAGCCAATGCTGCTGATATTGTCGAAAGCCTAAGAGATGCCGTTAAAGATGATCAAACTAAAGGCATCATCTTACATGCTAATTCACCTGGAGGCAGTCCAGTACAATCAAATTATGTTTATGAAGAAATCAGAAACATAAAAAAAGAACACCCGAACTTACCTATATATGCAGTTGTAAGTGATATTTGCGCCTCGGGCTGTTATTACATTGCCTCAGCAACTGACAAAATATTTGTGAATCCATCAAGTCTTATTGGCTCTATTGGCGTTATTATGGACGGCTTTGGCTTTGTGGATGTTATGCAAAAACTGGGTGTTGAACGTAGACTTTTAACTGCTGGCACCCATAAAGCGATGCTTGATCCATTTTCTCCACCTAAAGCAGATGAAACACAATTCATGCAATCACTAATAAATCAAGTGCATCAACAATTCATTAATGCCGTTAAAAATGGGCGCGGTGATCGCTTAAAAGAAACCCCTGAAATGTTCTCTGGCTTAGTATGGACCGGTGAAGAAAGTGTAAAAATCGGCATATCAGACACTTACGGAAACGATGACTTTGTAGCTAAAACCATCATTGGAGCCGAAAAACAAATAAACTTCTCACAACAAAAAAGCTTTCTAGATAAAATGAGTGGTAAGTTAGGTGCATCGTTTGGTCAAGCGCTAGGCAGCTTACTTATAAGCCCCTCAATTCGTTAATCGCACAAAACATTAATAAATACTTATGACCAAAGCAACCCCGTTTGACGCCATGTTCTCAAGTGTCATTGGCAAAGAATATGACATGCTACATTTAATTTGTCCTGCAGCCACCGAAATGAGTCGGTTAGTTGGCATTACTGTCAATGATTATTCAAGTGCTTCTAAACCATTACAAGTGGTGGAATTAGGTGGGGGTACCGGCATCACCACCTTAGCCATGTTATCTGGAAAAAGCCTGTTGCAAATATTAAGTATTGATAATGAACCTACCATGCAAGATCAAGCCAAAGTCTATTTAAAAAAATGGGTAGATGAGGATGTGCTAAGTTTTTGTGGTGAGGATGCTTTAACCGCACTCAAAAACTTAGCAGATGATAGTGTTGATATTATTGCCTCTGCCTATACAATACATAACTTTCTCAATAGTTACAGAGAGCAAGTTATTCAAGAAATATTTCGGGTACTTAAACCGAGCGGCCAGTTCATAAACGGAGACAGATACGCTTTAAATGATATAAGACAACATACCCGCTTAATTCAAAAAGAACTAAGTCAATATTTTAAAGTGCTATCACCTATGGGTCGGAACGATTTATTGGAGCAATGGATCGTGCATTTATTCAACGATGAATCAGAAGATCATATCATGAGGGAGAGCGCAGCCCTCCAACAAATGCAAACTGCGGGATTTATTCATATTAATGTGAACAATCGTATAGAGGGTAATGCTCTAATAACCGCCATAAAGCCTTGATAAATAATTTATTTTAGTAAAGTATAATGCCTTATCAAACAACGAACGGGATAACTGACTCACTATCCCGCTTATTGATTCGCTACACTTATTTCATAGCAACTGATTAAAACAAAAACTTGTTCCAGCAAAACAGGGACTAACACAGTAGTTATGCCGCCTTACGAGGACGACCACTACGCGGTTTATCTAATAATCCGCAAACCCCTTTCTTTTCCCATGATCGCAACCAAGTCGCTGTGGTTTGTCTACAAGCATTAAATATTTGAGCTAATTCTTGCACTTCAAAACCTGTATCACTTAACAAAATTGCATGCGCTCTCATTCTTGGCATATTACCTGGATGATATTTTTTCATATTTTCTAAAGTTAATCTTTCTTCTTCAGCTAATCTACTTACTCTTAACATAATTTATCCACCTCATTATTGACTGGACGTAAAATCCAAGGCCACAAAAACAATAATTAACTCTCTGCTTGCTATAGAAAGTCAAACCATTAATCGACTCTACATATGCAATTATTCAACTAGAAAATAAATTGAAGCTATTAAAACTATTTATTTAGCTAGACATTTAATTCTTTTGTAAAGTCTATGGTGGATAGTCTAAAGACTCTTAACAATAAAACAATTACCCCAAAGGGCAGTATTTTAAAAAAAATTAACTTTTTAAGTT
>CAIVAH010000207.1 GCA_903903765.1 uncultured Methylococcaceae bacterium | reverse complement strand
GGAATGAGAATTTCTTTACCCTCTAATTCCTCCTCGTGAGTGCCGTCGGGGTCCTGTAGGCAATTGAGTGTGTGATGTGTGTGATGGTGTGTGTGAGATGTGTGTATGTTTGTGTATTTTGTTGGTTAATTTATGGGATAAAAATTGAGGATGAAGCGATTATTGTTGCTAACTCGATTACATTAATTTTGGCAGGCATTATATTGTCGTTCAAGATTTACAATACATTTTTTAAAAAACGTTCAAATAAATAAATCAATTGGGTAAGAAGATAAATAATGACTCATAAAGTAACTTTAACGCAGTTTATTATCGAGCAACAAAGAGCGTTATCTGACGTCTCCGGTACGTTTAGTTTGCTACTTAACAATATCGTCACGGCCTGCAAAGAAATATCACATTTAGTTAATCAAGGTGCTTTGGTTGGCGTTTTGGGTAGTGCAGAGTCAGAAAATGTGCAAGGCGAAGAACAAAAGAAGCTAGATATTATCGCCCATGACATTATGGTTAAGTCACTCAATTGGACAGGCTGTTTAGCAGGTATGGCGTCAGAAGAAATTGATGACATTATTGCGATTCCTGGGCAATATCCCCGCGGCAAGTATTTAGTATTGTTTGACCCTTTAGACGGCTCTTCAAACATTGATGTTAATTTAACGGTGGGCACAATTTTTTCTATTTTGCGCTGTGAACCGGGTATAGAACCCACTACAGCCGATTATTTACGACCTGGACATGAACAAGTGTGTGCTGGATTTGTCTTGTATGGGCCTTCAACCATGTTGATTTTAACGACGGGGCAGGGGGTGAATGGTTTTACTTTAGACCAAGAGATTGGTGAATTTATCTTAACGCACCCTGCTATTACGATTCCTGAAGAGACCAGTGAGTTTGCTATTAATATGTCAAATCAGCGGTTTTGGGAGCCAGCTATGCAACGTTATGTAGAGGAATGTCTGCAAGGTGTAGAAGGACCAAGGGGAAAAAACTTTAATATGCGGTGGTTGGCCTCTTTGGTAGCCGAAGTGTATCGGATTTTAACGCGCGGTGGCGTGTTTATGTATCCTTATGATTTTAAAGATCCAACAAAAGCGGGTCGCTTACGCTTAATGTATGAAGCTAACCCCATGGCATTTATTATTGAGCAAGCCGGTGGCGCGTGTTCAACAGGCCGAGAACGTATATTGGATATTAAACCAGCGGGCATACATCAACGCGTGCCTTTAGTGTTAGGCTCAAAAAAAGAGGTAGAGCGCATAGTTGATTATCACTTGCAGGCTGGATAGTGTAACTGGCAGGAAGCATTAATAACAACCTAAGATCATGTGGATAATAGGTTGTTATTTGTGCATAAAGTTTAAACTTAACTTATCGGTTCGGTAAGTTAACGGCTTCTGCGGCTTTGTTGTAATCTACGCCCACACTAACGATAAAACTAGTGGCTTCTTCAATATCCATGGTTGATTTTATGAGCTTGGACTTATCGACAATGATAGTAAAACCAGATGTTGGATTAGGCGAAGTAGGGATAAATAAGATGTATTTGTCTTCGTAACGATTGGTTACATACGCGGGCACCCAGATGCCTTCTTTGGGATACTCAACATAAACGACTTCTTTTGCCATGGTTTGTTCATGCGAAGAAAACATGTTGATTACTTTTTTAAGTACTCGATAAATGGTATTGATAAAAGGGATTTTATCAATCACTAAGTCAAAAATGTTAATGATCCAAGAGCGGCCTTTTTTAACAATGGTGCTGCCTATCCACACTAATAAAATAAAACTAAATACAAAGAATATAGCGGTATATAAGTAGTTGTCTGAAAAAGAATAAACAACTTTAAATAAATCGGATATAAGGTCTTTTACAAAAAATATAATTTGTAAAACAACCACAATTGGAATGACTGAAAATGATCCAATTAAGAAATAATTGAATAGTTTTTTGTATTGTTCGTTCATTTTGTTCCCCCTTAGTTTAAGTGAATCAGTATTAACGCAAAGTAGTCTTGATTAATCGCTGATGCGTGTTTTTTATTGTTATTTTTAAGTGGTTAGATTATCAGAAATGCTCTTGTTACTAAAATTAAATCAGATATTTATATCTATTACGCACTTAAAGGTCTATTGTCTAACGGTGACAACTCATTCGTTAACCTAGGAATCATCATGACAACTACTAAAGCGCTGTTAGATTTTGCATCTCTTCCTCTTAAAACCAAATTGATTTTCTATAGAAATGTACTGGCTCGTTTAACCAGCAATCCGATTTATCTAAATCCTGATGTGTCTTTAGCTTCTTTAAAGACAGCCGTTGATAATTTTGAATTAGCAATCCTGGCTGCTGATGATGGTGGACATACCGCTAAATCAGCGATGCACGACAGTGATACGGCTGTCACTTTAATGTTCAAAAATACGGCTGCTTATGTTAATAGAATCGCTAATGGTGATGAAACAAAAATCCTAAGCAGTGGATTTACGCCATCTAGTCAACCTGCCGCCCGTAATAAAGCGGAATTGGCCATTATTGATGGCCCAAATTCGGGCAGTGCAAAAATAATATCTAAGTCGATTGATCATGCCGGTGCGTATGAATGGGAGAAAAGAATTACCACAAAAGCCGGCGTACAAGGAATATGGCAACGTTTTAGCCTGACCACGCAATCGTATACTTTTATTGATGGTTTAGAGGTAGGATCAATATTAGAAGTTAAAGTTTGCGGAGTCACCCCCACTGGCGTAACAGATTTTTGCGCCCCCGTATCAAAACTGGTTAATTAAACTCGCTACACCCCTCATACATTAATCTGACAGGCATTCCACTTATGAAGAACACCTGCCAGGTTAAGTCTTAGAAGCAATAACTATAAGTCTTTATAAAGCAGCAGATATCTAATAGATGGTTTAAGGTACTAATAAGTAAAAATTAGATATCTCACTCAACCGCTGAGATATTAAAAAAATACTTTCAGATATCTCGTTC
>CAIVAH010000206.1 GCA_903903765.1 uncultured Methylococcaceae bacterium | reverse complement strand
GGCTTTGTGGGTTTTGCGAACGGATAGCCATTTTATAAGTTATTGTTTTTTAAGTATTTGTGTTAAAAATAAGGCACTTTTAATGCGATGGTCGCGCGTTCGAATCGCGCACGACCCACCACCAAAGATGAAATTAACCAGTTAGGATTTTTCCAACTGGTTTTTTTATGCCTAAAATAAATTTTCTGAAGTTGACAATACGGGTCATAAATTACAAAATGACACCCATTATCCTATAACTTTTAAAATATCCTTATGAAACATAAAAGAATAATAACTGGTTTACAGTTCCCCAATACATTGGTCTTAATGGTTGTAATGACGTTTGGTCTGTTTTTTACTCACACCGTTAATGCTGAGTTATCAATCAGTGGTTATGCTGGTAAATCATTTATTGATAATAGTGATCTTAATTTAAATCAAGGCAATACTAATCTGAATTATAAAGATGTGAGTTGGGAAGATAAGTCGTTTGAATCACCAATTTTTTATGGCGTTCGATTAGGATATTGGTTAAAAGAAACCCCTAATATTGGATTTTCTGTGGATTTTAGTCATTTAAAAAATTATTTGATTGATGATAAATCTGTTGCGGTAAGTGGAACTCAAGACGGTGTGCCGGTTGATAACAATCAGGTAATTAATGGAACGGCACTTAAAGAGTTTAATATGTCGCATGGCTTAAACGCTTTAACCTTCAACGGTCAATATCGTTGGTTTCCAACGGGGCAGCGTGATGGTAGTTTGCTGGGACGATTACAGCCTTATAGCGGTTTTGGTGCGGGTTTTAGTATTCCGCATGTTGAAGCAACGGTCTATAAATTAAAAACTTATGAATATCAATGGGGGGCAGGTCCTGTTGTAAATGGCATGTTAGGATTAAATTATGATATATATAGTTGCATATCCGGTTTTGCAGAATATAAGTTAACCTATGCTAGTGTAGAAGACAGTTTGAATGGTGGTGGTGTTATTTCTACTGAAACTGTTAATCATCAGTTGATTGTGGGTCTTTCCGCTAATTTTGATATCTAATTGGTATTATTGGGCTACTGTTAACGCTGGAAATAATGCAGCCAAGCCTTTGGCAATAAATTCCACTGAGATAGCTGTTAACAGTAAGCCCATTACTCGAGTCAGTACATTGATACCTGTGCCCCCCATAAAGTTAGCAATCTTTGGAGCAACCCACATGGCGATTAATACGATGCTGGATACAGTAAAAATAACGGCACTGAGCGTTAAAAAGTGTATCCAAGAGTTTTCGATGTGGGCAAATACAATAGTGGAGCTAATTGCACCCGGGCCGCTGAGTAATGGAATTGCCAAAGGTACGACTCCAATTGATTCTTTATTATAAGACTCTGCTTCTTCTTCTGGGGTGTGTTTTGAGCGATCAGGGAGCGCATGCAGCATTGATATTCCCATTAACATAAGTAATATGCCACCTGCGACTCTAAAGGCGGGAAGACTGATACTGAAGAAAGTTAAAATGGGTTCGCCTGCTATTAGAGCAATATGTAATACCATACACACCGAACAGGCGCAAATAACAGCGATGCGTTGTTTGTCCTTGTCAGATCGAGAGTCAGTTAAAGCTATAAATGTGGGTATGGCGCCAATAGGATTTACGACGGATACTAGGCCTGCTAAAAGTTGTAAATATTCATTCCAATCTAGCATTAAATTAATCTTATAGAAAATCAGCGATTACAGACCGCTAGAATTATTTAGCTTAATGATACTTTAAAAGCCAGTGGTCGTCAGAAAATCCTGATTTTATAACAATATAGTAATCCCAATAATATAGGAGATTTAATTATGGCTTTAATGTCATTAAGACAATTATTAGATTATGCCGCAGAGCATAGCTTTGCAGTTCCGGCCTTTAATATTAGTAATATGGAGCAAGTACAAGCTATAATGCAGGCCGCTGACGTGTGTGATAGTCCAGTGATTATGCAGGGTTCTGCCGGTGCAAATCGTTATGCCGGTGAGGTTTTTTTAAGGCATTTAATCTCAGCAGCGGTGGAGCAATATCCGCATATTCCAGTAGTTATGCATCGTGACCACGGCCCTACTCCTGATATCTGTGCGCAAGCGATTCAATCGGGTTTTAGTTCTGTGATGATGGATGGATCCCTTTTAGAGGATATGAGTACCCCAGCCAGTTTTGCCTATAATGTTGAGGTAACGCGAGCCGTTGTAAATATGGCTCACGCTTGCGGAGTTTCAGTTGAGGGAGAAATAGGTTGTTTGGGGGCTTTAGAGCAGTCTAATTTAGCTGATATAAATCAAACTAAGTTGTTAACCGATCCCGATGAAGCGGTTGAGTTTGTTAAACAAACTCAAGTTGATGCCTTAGCAGTTGCAATTGGCACGAGTCACGGTGCATACAAATTTAGTAAACCACCTACGGGTGAGGTGTTAGTGATAAGTCGCTTAAAAGTTTTGCAAGAACGATTGCCTAGCGTGCATTTTGTGATGCATGGGTCTAGTTCGATTCCGCAGGACTGGTTAAAAATAATCAATGAATATGGTGGAGTTATTCCAGAAACTTATGGCGTGCCTGTTACCGAAATTATTGAGGGCATTAAATATGGGGTGCGTAAAGTTAATATTGATACTGATTTACGTATGGCATCAACAGGTGCAATACGACAATTTATTGGTCAATCCAATAATGCGGCCGAACTAGATGCGCGTAAGATTTATAATGTAGCTCGAGAGGCGATGCAATCCTTATGTCAATCTCGTTATGAGGCTTTCGGTTCTGCGGGTCATGCCCGTAAAATTAAACCAATATCTTTACGTCAAATGGTTAAGTTTTATTGAGCCGGTTCATGGTTTTAATTTTAAAAGAGTGCGAGTAGCGGACTTATTAAACTATCCGCTTTATTTTGGTGCATAATTATTACATAAGCATCATACATATAAGTAGTCACGCGGGCAGATATTAGACATTTCATTAAATGACGCTAACAATGGTTAATGTTGGCGTATAATTTGCTTTATTATGTTGTATGTTTAACAAAGTAATATGAGACTATGAACTCTTTAATTTACCCAATCCAAGGGGATAAATATAATTCTGCTTGGTTTAATGAATATTTAATCAAGTTATTAGAAGATCGTGATCGTATTGGTTTAACTGACATGATTAGGCAGGTAGATGCCTTGATCATTAATGTAGAACCCGGTTGTTCGGTAAGCTATGTTGGTGAATTAGCCTTAATGACACCTTACAATTATTTAGTTACTTTAGAGTCAGAAACGTATTCTACGCATATTCTTAGAATTGATATGAGTGTGCCAGATATCTTAGTAAGAGAGGTACGTAATCCTGATTATCATGGCATTTTTAGAAGTTTGAATGAGGTATATCCCATCGGCGCTTTTAAGCCAAATGCGCGTTACATGGGGGAGGTTTTTCGAGTTACCAATCTACAAGATGTAGTGGAGATTCAAAAGTCAAGGGAGATTCGCTTCTTTAGTTCAGAACAACTAGTAGATTTGGAGTTGCCTGCTAACATGGCTATCGTAAAGCCATCTCCTTACACACATAATATTGTTGGTTACTGGGAAAGGCCAGAACAAAATATTCGTGTTTATGATTTAGGAGTCAGTGTTATTAGGGATGACGTAAATCAAGCCTATATTAACGCCAAAAAT
>CAIVAH010000205.1 GCA_903903765.1 uncultured Methylococcaceae bacterium | reverse complement strand
ATATACATCATACTGCCATCTAAATTAAACGAATAACCCAGAGGCAACACTAAGCCAGACACTTTTTTATCACAACCGTGGAGATCTAATTGTTCCATTAATTTAGGATAAGCACTTTCACTACTCGCTGTCCCAAAGGCCAACAACATAGGCTCTCGAATATGCTTTAATAAACCTAGAATACCAGAGCCTACAAACAAAAAACCCACAAAACAAAGCAGTAAGCACAATAACAACAGGCCCAAATAAAATTCAATAATAAATTTGCCATAAGTCAGCAACACACCTAAACCTTGCTGTGCAATAACAGAGGCAATCGCAGAAAACACTGCAATAGGTGCGTACTTCATCACATAAGCCGTCATTTTAAGCATGATGTGTGCTAACGAATCTAAGACTTTAACAAGAGGTAAAGCTAATTCTCCAATCGATGCACAAGCCACTCCAAAAAACATAGAAAACACCACGATTTGCAATATCTCATTACCAGCCATTGCCTCAGTAATACTTTTAGGCACGATATGCGCTATAAAATTAGCTAAGGTTGGCCTAACTTGCACTAAACCCGTTTGCGCATCTATTGCTGGTAATTCTATGACTAGCGATCTACCAGGCTCTAAAATATTTACTAACAGCATCCCTAACAACAAACTACTAATAGATGCCAAAAAGAACCACAGCATAGCTTTAAGTCCAATCCGACCTACAATTTGAATATCACCCATTTTAGCGACACCCACCACTAAAATTGAGAATACTAAAGGGGAAATAATCATCTTAATCAAACGCAAAAAAATATCGGTCAATAAAGTAAAAACATCAATTATTTGAGATAACAAAGGATTAACGTGCGATGACTCATTAATGGCTAAAGTTAAATTAAGTAACTCGCCAACTAGCACACCCATAAGCAGAGCGATACCGACATAAAGAGTTTGACGATTATTTTGTGGAAATGCTGATGGTGTATCCAAGAATAAAACCCTTTAAAGTTAAGATAATAGCGTAAAGCTTTAGTGTACTTTATAGCTCGTTTTTATTCTACAATCATGCTTTTATAAGTTGGCAAGTCCATGACTGAAAAAGCGCATCATGATATGATTTCCTCTTTTGCAAAAATTACCATGTCTGAAGACTACACCCTCGATCGTGATTATTCACTGGATGCTTTAAAGGTTCCTCCCAATTCAATCCAAGCTGAACAGTCAGTTTTAGGTGGGTTAATGCTAGACAATCAAACTTGGGACACCATTGCAGACCGCGTGATTGAAACAGACTTTTATCGACGCAGTCATCAACTCATCTTCAGGAAAATTGAAGAGCTTGCTGAAAAGCAAATTCCTTTCGACGTTATTACTTTATCAGATGCTTTAAAAAGTATCGGTGAGTTAGAAAATGTCGGTGGATTAGCTTATTTAATCTTATTAGCTAAAGACACCCCCAGCGCTGCCAATATTACTGCCTATGCTGATATAGTTAGAGACCGTTCAGTCTTAAGACAACTTATTCATATTGGTACTGAAATATCTAACTCAGCCTTTAACCCAGAAGGTCGAGATACCGCAGAACTGCTAGAAAATGCCGAACGGCAAGTATTTCAAATCGCTGAACAACGTCAACGCGGTCAAGCCGGTGGTTTTATCTCTATAAAACAATTATTATCCCAAGCCGTTGATAAAATTGAAACCCTCTATGAACAAGAAGGCTCAGTTACTGGCGCAAGTACCGGCTTTAATGATTTTGATGATTTAACTTCAGGATTACAACCTGCCGACTTAATTATTGTCGCAGGTAGACCTTCTATGGGTAAAACTACGATTGCCATGAACATGGCAGAAAATGTAGCATTAAAAACCAATAGCCCCGTTGCGGTATTTAGTATGGAGATGCCGGGTGATTCTTTGGCCATGAGAATGATGTCTTCACTGGGACGTATTGACCAAAATAAAGTGAGAACCGGCAAATTGGATGATGATGATTGGCCGCGTTTAACATCAGCAATTAATCTACTGGCGAGCACACAATTGTTTATTGACGACTCCCCAGCACTAACACCCACTGAAGTTCGTGCAAGAGCACGTCGTTTAGCGCGTGAGCATGGCCAATTAGGCTTAATTGTCGTGGATTATCTCCAATTAATGCAATCACCCTCGAGTGGCGATAACCGCGTACAACAAATATCAGATATTTCTAGAGGCCTAAAAGCCTTAGCTAAAGAACTCAATGTACCCGTAATCGCCCTATCACAGCTCAACCGTAACTTAGAACAACGTCCTAACAAACGCCCGGTTATGTCTGATTTAAGAGATTCTGGTGCAATTGAGCAGGACGCGGATTTAATTGTATTTGTATATCGTGATGAAGTTTATAACGAAGACAGCGCAGACAAAGGTATTGCCGAAATCATTATTGGTAAACAAAGAAACGGACCTTTAGGAACAGTTAGATTAACC
The DNA here is from genome assembly GCA_903903765.1 of uncultured Methylococcaceae bacterium. GTDB lineage: Bacteria > Pseudomonadota > Gammaproteobacteria > Methylococcales > Methylomonadaceae > Methylobacter_C. The sequence continues at coordinate 3,762 of CAIVAH010000205.1, read as the reverse complement.
TTCTTAGGACAATACACCCGTTTTGAAAATTTTGCTGGCACCCCTTATAGTTCTGGGGATTATGAATGATCCCAGCTGCTTACGCTGTTCTAAATATTGATGCGGCAAAACATAACCTAAAACAAGTTCGTAAGTTCGCCCCGCATGCCAAAATCATGGCTGTTATTAAAGCCAATGGCTATGGGCATGGCTTATTACGCATTGCTCAAGCCTTAAAACCCATTGATGCTTTTGCTGTAGCCCGTGTTGATGAAGGCATTCGCCTGCGTAAAACCGGTATTAAAACCCCGATCACCGTTTTAGAGGGCTTTACTTGTCACGATGAATTAAATGCGTTTTTAGAGCATCAATTAGATGCCGTTATACACTCGTATTGTCAATTGGAAGTTTTAGCGGAAAGACCTGAAAAAAACCAACTGTCGATTTGGTTAAAAATGGATACGGGCATGAACCGTCTGGGCTTTAAACCCGCTGATTATAAAGCCGTTTATGAACGATTACAGCACTATGTTATTATTAAACAACCCATCAATTTAATGACGCATTTAGCCAATGCTGATGCTAAAGAAGACGGTGATACACCCACCCAAATCAACTTATTTACCTACACCATCAACAGTTTACAACTTTCTATTCCTAACCAAAATAAACGCAGTATTGCCAACTCAGCAGGTATTTTAGCGTGGCCATCTGCAATTACAGACTGGGTAAGGCCTGGGATTATGTTGTATGGCATTTCGCCATTTGCAGACAACACCGGCAACCAATTAAACTTAAAACCTATCATGAGCTTACACTCGCGTTTAATTGCTGTTAAACAGTTAAGTAAAGGCGATAAAGTAGGCTATGCCGGCACATGGACTTGTCCTAAAGACACAACTTTAGGTGTTATTGCTATTGGTTATGGCGATGGTTATCCCCGTTACGCAAAAGCAGGCACGCCGGTATTAGTCAATGGTCAACGCGTACCCTTAATTGGTCGCGTGTCTATGGATATGATTACTGTCGATTTGGGCTCACAACCAAACGCTAAAGCCGGTGATCCAGTAACACTATGGGGAGAAGATTTAGCCGTTGAAGAGATAGCGCTCTGCGCAGATACTATCCCCTATACTTTAGTTTGTGGCATTACTCAAAGAGTACAAATTGTCGAAAAATCCGCACTCTAAGCAACCCAAAAAATCAATCGATAAAAATTAGCTTTTTGCTTCAATTGCCGCGACCACTTTTTGATCTGGCAATTCTAATTCGATCTTTAAAAGCGCATAAGCCAAAGGCATAAAAGGCGTTAGCTGCGGAATAAGGGGGATAGCAATAGCTTTGCCCAACACAAAAGCAAAGGTATTATTTAACCAAGGCTTATTAGACTGCGCTTTCTGCAAAATAAATTTGTAAGCCCCATTATCCAAAACAATACCGAATTGCTCTGCCCTGACTTCAATGGCTTCGGTTTCTCCGTACAACAACGTATTTGCATAAACAGTTCTAGCATCTAAATCAACCGCATAATCTTTAACTTCTGCAATGCCTTTTAATTTATAGTTAGCCACCCACAATACAATAGACTTAGGCGCCCACTTGATACCTAGCTTAATTAATGCAACTAAAATACCCATGTTTTATCCTCTAAATTTTTAAAAGCAACGAGCCTTTTCAGGTTCAATTGCGCTCTGCCATCCAATATTTATTTTACCAGTTTGTCTGGCTATAACTCTAGCCAATTTTCCAATATCAAACCTCACACATACTCAAACCCAACGAAATTCAATGCACATTTGATAGAAAATTTTATTGCCACTTTATGGTAGTCTTTACTACCATAAGATCCAGACTAAGCTTTGTAGACCTTCCAAGGTATTGTTTATATCACTCATGCAAAACACGATTTCAGAGCACATTGCCGCTGCAACGGGGCCATCCTTTAAAGCCTATTCAGTAAAACCCTTATCTGGTGGAGACATCAATCAGGCTTTTCGCTTCCAAGATAGAAATACTAGCTATTTTGTTAAACTTAGTTGCTAGCCTCTTATATCATATTCTGAATCATCTAAATTTATTTGGCGGGGGGATAGTTACCGCAAGCCCAAAAACCACAAAAATATACTTTTGGGGAGGGTGAATCTAACCTTCTTTAAGCCAGATTAAATATTCTTTAATACCGATTCTGACTTCTGGAATGATTAAAGAATATTAAATTAAACCTGTGCAATATCTGTTTTTACTTATCCAAGCATGTTTAAGACTTTTACAATATTAATCCGTACCTACCTGATGTTCTTAAAGATTTATTCACTATTGTTTAGGATAAATTCAATAATTTATCAGCCCAATAAAAGCATCCTGCCTCCCTTTTAAACTTGTTCAAGTAAAAAAGAACTCAGGCAAGGTAAATTTAATGTTCTAAAGGTAGGCAAGCACCTTGTTTTTTATCAATCCAATTTGGTTTCGGTATCAATTAATTACGTATCGGGGCGTACAGATAAGCTTTATGGTGCCAAGTTTGTTCAATTTGCATTACTAAAGATGATTGCTACCCGCCTTTTGATTGAGTTTGTTATCATAATCGATATACGCACTTGCCAGAGAACGCCATGTTAAACCCTCACCTACCTTTAAAATCAGACTTACGTTCGCTGTGGCGGATACAATGTCTGCTACTTACTACTTTGTTAATTGCTAGTATTTATTGTTTAAATGCTACCGAACAAATCCAGTCCGTAAAACCTGCTGAACAACGTGAGTTAATTAAAAGTATTTTATACATCATTGCCATTATTACTTTTCCAATTACTAATTTAATACGCTATATCCAACTTAGATTAAACCAAACCATGCCATTTTCTGAAGTTGATACTAGAAAGGTGGCAAAAAAACGTTATCAACTGACGGTTATAGTATCAATGTTACTGATTATGAGCGTGGGTGGTTATGGTATTTTGATGTACATCTGGGGGGATAAACAAAATACATTATTTATCCTTACGGGGTTATCGGCTTTAGGACTTTTTTTATATCGACCTAAACTACCAGAATATGAAGCTCTTAACGAGGCCTTAATTAATAAATCCTCTCTAAACAACCCTACTAACTTCTAAGCGCCTGACTAACAAAAAAAAGGCTATTCCATTTAAGAATAGCCCTTTTTTAATAAAAAACGCTTTGACCAGCGGGTTATTTTTCTTCGTCAGCAACTTTAATTTTTTTACGACGATAATTATGACCGTAAAAAATTTCCGCTACTTCTCTTTGCAATTTCTTTTCAATTTCAGCTTTTTGATCGCCGGTCAAATTACTTTCTTTAACAAACAAATAATTTTCTAGCTCAGTTTCTTTCAGCATCATTTTGGTATGAAAAATATTTTCTTGATACACATTCACATCGATCATCTGATAGCTTTCTTGAGTATCTTTAGCAATATAATTCTGTATAGAGGTAATATTGTGGTCAATATAATGCTTTTTGCCAGAAATATCACGAGTAAAACCACGTACGCGATAATCCATCGTCACTACATCTGATTCAAAGCTATGAATCAAATAATTTAAAGCTTTTAATGGTGAGATACGACCGCAAGTTGATACATCAATATCAGCACGGAAGGTACTAATACCATTATCAGGATGACTTTCAGGATAAGTATGTACTGTGATATGACTTTTATCTAAGTGTGCTAATACAGTTTCCGGTAAGGGACCTGGGGATTGGCTGTTCATACTTGGTGGTGGTGGCGAATCACCTTCAGAAATCAACATAGTAACACT
>CAIVAH010000204.1 GCA_903903765.1 uncultured Methylococcaceae bacterium | reverse complement strand
TGCAGAGCTTACAATTACAGTCTCCGAAGTTATTAAAAGGAAATGCAATTGAATTGTTATCGACATTAGAGTCGAAGCCAGATTGTATATATTTAGATCCCATGTTTCCTCCAAAGCGTAAGAAATCAGCATTAGCTAAGAAATCAATGGTAGTGCTTCGAGATTTATTGGGTGATGATCAGGATAAAGAAGAGCTATTTGAGGCTGCTTTAAAGGCGACTGGTAAGAGAGTGGTCGTTAAAAGTCCTGATTATGCGGAGCCATTAGGAGGCAAGCCCAGTGAAAGTTATCATGGAAAATTATTGCGTTACGATGTGTACTTTTAAAACTAACTTGATGAGGGAATAGTAATATGTCTGAATGGGTTGATGTGATTGCGGCGTCAGCGTTAGCAATCGGTGAGAATATTGTTGTGGATGTAGATGGTGTTGATGTCGCAGTTTTTAATCTGGATGGTGAGTTTTACGCAATTGAAGATGTATGTACACATGATGGCGGAGAAATTGCCAGTGGTATAGTTGAGGGGAGTGAAATAGTATGTCCAAGGCATGGAGCAAGATTTTGTATTAAAACGGGTAAAGTAGAATGTCCACCGGCTTATGAAGATGTAGTCACTTTTTTAGTTAGAGTGAATGGTGACAGAATAGAGGTTATGTCTAGCTAATAGAAAGTAATTCCTACTAATCATTGTTGTTAGCGTTGATTAGTAGGTAATGATACAAGGTATATTGGTGGGTATATTAATTTTCTTTTAAGCCAGATACACCAATAATAGACCAATTAGCAAAATCATTAATGCCAGACTGGTCGTCACCATTATTATAAGTAATACGGCAAGCGTATTTTTTTGAAGTAGTAATGCCATCAGAACTGGTGATTTTTATATCGGCACTAATTAAAAATTGGTAGTTGCCAAAAGACCAAGCATTTAATTCTTTATCAGGAAATATAACAGTGTTATCAGGTCCAATCTCAGTTTTTATGTAATCATTACAGAAATGAAAAGCAATGTTAGTTAAAGGCGTTGAAATAGCAATTTGACTAGCTTGATCATTGCTCGAAACTAAAAATAAATCAGATGCTATAACTTTATATACAAAAGGCATAACTAATTTGTATTGAGTTAGGAGCAAGGCAATGAAGGATACAATGAATATTAAGCTACGATATTTTTTCATAAATTTCCAGTGTTTAAAATTGAAAGAAAGTGCAAATATTAGGATCAATACTAACAGAAATCTGACTATTCAGAATAGTCGATTTAAATTGAATATACTCGAAATTATAAAAAAAAAAAGCCCTGTAATTTTTTTGACTTGACAAGGTTTTAAGAGCTGGTAGACTGATTGCTCACTAAATTGACTTGGTGATATATCGATAATTGTTTTGCAATGTTTGATATAAGAAAAAGGATTAAACCATAGAGTCCTAGTCATTTGGCTGGGGATTTTGTTAATTTTTAGGAGGTAGAAATGGCAGCTACAACTGAATCAGTTAAAACTGATGCTGCGGAAGCACCGCTGTTAAATGTAAGTAATTTGGTATTAGGCTCTTTGCTATATATCTTATTTTATGGTTGGGTTCGTTGGTACGAAGGTGTATATGGCTGGTCAGCTGGTCTAGATTCATTCGCACCAGAATTCGAAACTTACTGGATGAACTTTTTGTACATCGAGTTCGTATTAGAAGTATCAACTGCAGGTATCCTTTGGGGTTATTTGTGGAAATCTCGTGATCGTAAAGTGATGTCAATCACTCCACGTGAAGAGTTAAGAAGACATTTTCATCACTGGGTTTGGTTAGTTGCTTACGCATGGGCTATTTACTACGGCGCTAGCTACTTTACTGAACAAGATGGTACATGGCATCAAACTATCGTTCGTGATACTGACTTTACACCAAGTCACATCATCGAATTCTACTTGAGCTATCCTATCTACATCATCACTGGTGGTGCAGCTTTCTTATATGCTAAAACTAGATTACCAGCATATCAAAAAGGTTTGCCTCTTCAGTACTTAGTATCAGTAGTTGGTCCTTTCATGATCTTACCAAATGTTGGTTTGAACGAATGGGGTCACACTTTCTGGTTTATGGAAGAGTTGTTTGTTGCTCCTTTACACTACGGTTTCGTATTCTTCGGATGGGCTGCTTT
>CAIVAH010000203.1 GCA_903903765.1 uncultured Methylococcaceae bacterium | reverse complement strand
TTTAGTCAATTTGAATACTTCGATTCCTAGTAACTTACCAGAACCTAAAGTTTCTCTGAAAAAAGCCACGATCACTAAGATCAAGCTATAACCTAAACCATTACCAATACCGTCCATGAAGCTTTCTAAAGGCGGATTTTTCATCGCGTAACCTTCAGCTCTACCCATTACGATACAGTTAGTAATAATCAAACCTACGAATACCGACAATTGTTTGCTGACATCATAAGCAAAGGCTTTTAACAACTGATCAACCACGATTACCAAAGAGGCAATAATGGTCATTTGTACAATAATCCGAATACTGCTAGGAATATGGTTTCTAATCGCACTAATCGCAGCACTAGAAAAGGCCGTTACCAAAGTTAAGGCCAAAGCCATAATCAAGGAAGTCGACATTTGTGAAGTGACCGCTAAAGCCGAACAAATACCTAATACTTGTAGCGTAATAGGGTTGTCATTAACCAGTGGAGTGACTAATACTTTTTTTGTTTCATCATTCAAAATTGCACTCATGATTTCACCTCTTTAACGGTTCTTACTTTTTTCAAATACGGTGCGAAACCTTCATTACTCGTCCAATATCTTACTAAGTTAGTCACACCTGTACTGGTTAAAGTAGCACCGGCCAGACCATCAACTTGATATTGAGAACCTGCTTTAGTGTTATCAACTGAACCTTTGATTAAACTTAAGGCTGGCTCTCCCACATCAGCTTCTGTTATCAAACCTTTTTCTAATGAAGGCTGATCAGTTTCTGCGTAGACTTTTTTACCTTTCCACAATGCACGCCATTTAGGATTAACAACCTCACCACCTAAGCCAGGGGTTTCTTGTTGATCATAAAAGTTGATACTTTGCACAGTTTGACCATCTGGATCTAAAGATAAGAAACCATATAGCGTTGACCATAAACCATAACCATTAATTGGCAAAATAATGGACTTAATACCACCATTCTCTTTCACTAAGAAAACTTTGGCATATTTAGCTTTTACTCTGATATGTGCAATATCTTTATCTTTTGGGATAGAGACATTTTGCACAGGATCTTTAGCCGCTTTACGTTGATCATATTCATCAGCATTGATATTTTCAACGTATTCACCGGTTTCTAAATCCACGATTTTAGCTTCAATCTTGTCAGAAAAAGCTTTATTGATATCAGCGCCATCTTCTAATAATCCGGCTACATCAAGAATATTCTTTTTCATATCCGCTGCTTTATTACCCACTTGTAGGGGTTTTAATGCGACAGCAGCAAAAGAAACTAATACCGCACACACTAAGCATAAGGCAACTGCAATTGCGATTGTCTTTTCTAAACTATCATTTCCAAGAGCAAGGATCTTATCTTTATAGATAATGAACTTACGATACTGTTCGTATTGCTCTAAGGTTGCATTCAATTTTTCCATCTGTTTACATTTAGGCATGACGCTTCACCCTTCTTCTAATATTGGCCTGAATCACAAAATAGTCGATTGTTGGCGCAAACATGTTTGAAAATAGAATCGCCAGCATGATACCTTCTGGAAAAGCAGGATTAACAACCCTAATTAATACAGTCATGCCGCCTACTAATGCGCCAAATACCCAACGACCTGTATTAGTCATTGCCGCACTGACCGGATCAGTAGCCATATAAACCATACCGAAAGCAAAACCACCTGCTGTTAAATGCCAGTACCAAGGAAAGGCAAACATGGGGTTAGTATCGCTACCGATAACATTAAATAACACAGAGGTTGCTACCATACCTGCAAATACACCACCCATAATGCGGTAGGAAGCTACTTTTGTGTATAACAAGAACGCGGCACCAATTAAGATTGCAACGGTAGAGGTTTCACCTAAACAACCGGGTTCAAAACCAAAGAATGATTGGAACCAGCTATAGTTAGCTGCGTAAACTGCATCCAAACCACCGTTAGCAGCAATACCTAATGGCGTTGCACGCGTAAAGCCATCAACTGCTACCCATACTGAATCACCTGTCATTGAGGCTGGATAAGCAAAGTATAAAAAGGCTCTACCCGTTAAAGCTGGATTTAAAAAGTTTTTACCTGTACCACCAAATACTTCTTTACCGATGACGATACCAAAAGAAATACCTAAGGCAACTTGCCATAAAGGGATATCAGGAGGCATGATTAAGGTATAAAGCATTGATGAGACTAAAAAGCCTTCATTCACTTCATGACCACGCACGGTAGCAAATAAGACTTCCCATATCCCGCCCACTGCTAAAGTAACAATGTAAACAGGCAAGAAATATAAAGCACCATGGACTAAGTTTGATAATGGGTTCATGGCGTTATAACCAAAAATCATCATCGGAATGCTGCGCCAATTATCAATCTTCTCAAGACCCATTGCTTCCATTGCAAGATTCGCTTGGTAACCGGTGTTATACATTGCCATTAACACACAAAATACCGTTGCAATCACCACAAAAGTCATGGTTCTTTTTAGATCGTTACCATCACGCACATGAGTTGTACCGCGAGTTACATCAGCGGGGGTATAGATAAAAGTATCAACCATCTCATAAAGACCGTAATACTTTTCTAAACGTCCGCCTTTTGTAAAATGCGGCTCTATGCTATCTAAAAATTCTCTAGCCGACATTATCCTTCCTTCTCAATTTTAGTTAAATTCG
>CAIVAH010000202.1 GCA_903903765.1 uncultured Methylococcaceae bacterium | reverse complement strand
ATTTAGCCTCTTGTAAGTGATCTTTCATAAATACATTGTCCTTACTGTTATCAGCACGTTTAATGAGTGTTGAATAAAAAGGGTTAATACGTAATTTAGGGGCAATATCAGGGTTTAAATTCACTTGCCATTGATTATTCTTTTTGCTCACATACACATCGGGGATAATATATTCTGATTCCGTTTCTTCTATTTTTGCGCCTGGCTTAGGGTCAAGCGTGCGGATTAAAGCAACTATTTTAGAGAGTTCGTGTTCTGATACATCTAACTTTTTAAGTAATTTTGCTTGTTCTTGACTAGCCAGTAATTTTAGATGCTGCGTAACAATAATGAGTGCTTCTTTTTTATAGGGCGTGGATTCAGGTAATTGTAGTAGTTGCAAACGTAAACAATCAGCTAGATCAATTGCTCCTACGCCAGTGGGGTCAAATTGTTGAATTCTATGCAGTACGGCATTAACTTCCTCAAAGTCTAAATCATCAAATTGATTTTTCAGTCCTTCATAAATATCCTCAGGACTGCTCATTAAATAACCGTCCTCATTGATAGAATCAATAATGGCGATGGCGATAGCATGATCACGATCTAAAAAGTGCGTTAATTCCAGTTGCCATAGAAGGTGATCTTGAAGAGTGGGAGCATTGCTACGTTGAGCTTCAAATTCAATAGTTTCACTGTTGTTTGACCCAGATAATATAGAGCTTTCGAATGTGTCATCCCAAGAAGAGTCAGTCGGGAGTTCATCAGGTATGGTGCTTTGAGACCCTTCACTGGTAAAACTATCGGTATTTTCAGTTTTTTTATCAGGTACGTTAAAGAAGTCTTCATTAGTAGTCGGTTCATCGTCATTAATTTCTAACATGACGTTTGACTCAAGGACTTGTTGAATTTCTTGCTGTAAATCTAGGGTAGACATTTGCAATAGCTTAATAGCTTGTTGCAATTGCGGTGTCATCGTTAATTGTTGACCTAGTCTAAGAGTTAATGACTGTTTCATAATTTTATGTTATGTTTTTAAAAGCAATGTATTGGCTATTAATAATGTTGATACATTTAACAGTTTTCATTAGAGACTAAAGTTTTTCCCTAAATAGACTTCTCGGACTTCTGCATTGTCTACAATGGCATTTGCAGAGCCTTCGGCAATCACTTTGCCGTTGTTTAGTATATAAGCACGATCACAAATCCCCAATGTTTCTCTAACATTGTGTTCGGTAATTAACACACCGATGCCTCTATCTTTAAGGTGCTCTATGATTTTTCTGATGTCATCCACAGAAATAGGGTCAACGCCTGCGAAAGGTTCATCGAGTAAAATGAATTGTGGGTTAGTTGCCAATGCCCTAGCAATCTCAACTCGTCTCCGTTCACCACCTGATAATCCCACGGCAATTTGGTTTCGAAGATGCTCAATATTGAATTCGCTTAATAATTTATCTATGCTTTGCTCAATTGCTTTTGATGTTAATTGGCCGCGAATTTGTAAAACAGCCCGAAGATTATCTGCGACACTCAGTCTACGGAATACGGAGGGTTCTTGGGGTAAATACCCAACACCATTAATAGCTCGAACATGCATGGGTGCATGAGTAAGATCTTTTTCATCTAAATTTATTTGGCCTTTATCTGCCTTAATTAAGCCCACCATCATATAAAAACTAGTCGTTTTACCTGCACCATTGGGGCCGAGCAAGCCCACGACTTCGTTACTATTGACATATAAAGAAACGCCATCAACTACATTGCGTTTATTATAAGTTTTAATCAAGTTATGAGCGGATAATGTGGCCATTTAATGTGTAATTATTGCTTAGCTGGTTTCGGCTTAAGTATTACATGAACTCTTTTAGAATCAGAGCTTTTCTCACCCGCCTTAACCAGAGCTGTTTTAATATCGTATTCGATATAATTACTTGAATAAGTTGTGTTGCCTTGCCAAATGGTTGATTCGTTCATCAGAACTAGTAAGTTTTTCTTGGGATAAAACTCGCCGATTAAAGCTTCACCAGTAATGTCTTCTTCCCCTTCATTAGGGGTTTGTTTAAATTTTGCTTTGCGACCGGTAAAGACAAGTTTATTTGCTTCACCATTAACAAAATAAACGGTGAGTTTGTCTGAGTTTACTTTGATGCTACCTTGAATGGATACAACATTACCTGTATAAATACTGGTGCCCGTTTTGTCATCGTAACTGGCTGTATTAGAGTCAATTGTAATAGGTTTGTCGGCATCGGTCGATAAAGCCCATGAATTAACACACATAAAGCTAAGTAGTAAGCCGCAAGAATATTTAGAAGCGCTATTATTATTTTTTTTCATACTTACCTCTAACATTGGCAAGAAACTCTATATGAATTGGCGCAATGTAAGTCATCTTCATCCCTGTTCCTGAAGTTATATTGGGTGGGTTAATAAACTCAGCCCACTTTTCTGTTTCTGCGTAATTTTTGTTCGGCTGTACTTTTAACATGCTGGTGTTAATAGTTAATGGCCCTTTTTTTTTCGTTTTGCCGCGCTCAATCTTTACTTGACCGTCTAAAAGCAAATCTTTGCCATCAGCTGATAGTAAACCTGTATCTGAACGAATAATCCAAGGTGGATTTTGTTCGTTATAAAATAATATAACGGGTCTCATAGAATGAGTGGTTTCATCGTCACTGTAATGCACAATTTTATCTGCATTCAATTTACTTTTTACTGTACCTTGTGCACTCATTTGCCATTTGCTATAGCCAATACTGAAGTAATCTGGGCTATGAGCTGGATTATTATTTTTCGCTGTCTGTAGTGTTTCAGACGTTTTTGCTAGCCACGCAGTTAATAAGGCGATAATCGTTAAAAAAATATAGCGTTTATTTTCAGTTAAGCTCATTTAAGATAAGTATTTAAAATATCTTCAAAAGTACCTTGTGCTTGCATGATTAAGTCGCAAACTTCACGAACCGCACCTTGTCCACCTGATGTGGTTGTACACCAGTCAGCTCTTTGTTTTACAGCAAAGTTAGCGTCATTAACAGCAATAGCTAAACCGACCCTAGACATAATCGGTAGATCAAGCAAATCATCCCCGATATGTGCGGTTTGGTCTGGAGAAATTTCAAGCTTTTCTATGATTTCATTAAAGGCGCCCACTTTGTGTTCATGGCCTTGATAAATCAGCTCTATACCTAGGTTTTTCATGCGGAGTTCAACCGTTTTGGATTTTCGACCAGAGATAACCGCTATTTCAACCCCTGTTTGGCGTAATAACTTAATACCATGCCCATCTCTAGCATGAAAGCATTTATATTCGTTGCCATCTTGGTCAAAAAAAAGTTTACCGTCAGTTAAGACACCATCAACATCAAGTATTAATAATTTAAGGTTTCTAGCTTTTGCCAAGATATCAGCGGGTATAGTGGAATTATTTTCGAACATTATACAATTCCCGCTCTCAGCAAATCATGCATGTTTAATGCCCCTATCGCCTTATGATTATTATCGACAACTAATAATGCGTTGATTTGTTTGCTTTCCATTATTTGCATCGCTTCAGCCGCTAATAGGTCAGCAGAAATAACTGTACAGGCTTGAGTCATGACTTGGTTGATGGTTGAGTTGTGTAGATCAATGTTTTTAGCTAATGTGCGTCTCAAGTCACCATCAGTATATATACCTAAAACAACACCGTGATCATTAACAACAGCGGTCATGCCGAGTTTTTTCTCGGTCATTTCTAGCAATGCATGACTAATTAGGGATTTTTCAGATACAGAAGGTATAGCATTTCCACTGTGCATTATATCGCTGACTCTTAATAAAAGTCGGCGGCCTAAACTGCCACCAGGGTGAGATAAGGCAAAGTCATCTCTGGTAAAACCTCTAGCTTCTAATAAAGATACCGCTAATGCATCCCCCATGACTAGGGCAGCAGTAGTGCTAGATGTTGGAGCTAAGCCTAAGGGACAGGCCTCTTGAGCGACACTGACGTTAATGTGAACATTAGATACTGTGCCAAGAGTGGAGGTGGGGTTTCCAGACATCGCAATTAAAGGTATCCCTAAGCGTTTAAGCAACGGTAAAATCTTTAGAATTTCTTCTGTTTCACCTGAGTTAGATAAGGCTAACACAACATCGTGTTGAGTAATCATACCTAAATCACCGTGACTTGCTTCTCCTGGATGCACAAAAAATGCGGGTGTGCCCGTGCTAGCTAGTGTTGCCGCAATTTTTCCGGCAATATGCCCAGACTTCCCCATGCCAGTCACAATAACACGACCTTTACATGCAAACAGGAGTTTGCAGGCGTTTACAAAGTTTTCATTGATTTGCTGTGTCAAGGCATTAATGGCTTCTGCTTCAATACTAATCACAGCTAAGCCTAACTCAATTAGTTTTTGGTCGTTAAGTTTCATGACTAGTCTAGATGGAAAACTGTAATAGGGGTAAACAATTTGACAAAGACATGAGGCTTGTAAGTCTATAAGTATAAAGCCGAATATTATGCCATATTAAGGGCTATTGTGTATTAAATGATGCCATTGTAACTTCAATATATTAAAGTCGATTGTTAAGTAGATAACGGGATAGGTAATGTTACAATAATATGAATTAAAGTTAGTTTTTATGAATTTTTAACTATGACAAGTTTAGGAACCACTCCTGCATTGATAGATCGTTTTGGAAGAACAGTTGATTATTTAAGAATTTCCATCACTGATCGTTGCGATTTTCGTTGTATTTATTGTATGGCAGAGGACATGACCTTTTTGCCACGTGTGCAAATATTATCCCTAGAAGAAATTAATATCATAGCTCAAGCTTTTGTAGAGTTAGGTGTCAAAAAAATCAGGATAACAGGCGGCGAGCCCTTAGTTAGAAAGGGTGCTCTGGATTTATTAAATAACATTGGCCATCTTGAGGGCTTAAAAGAACTAGTGATCACCACCAATGGTTCACAGTTAGACAATATGGCACAAGCCTTGAAAGCAGCGGGTGTTAAACGCATTAATATTAGTTTGGATACCTTAGATGCCGATAAATTTAAAGCGATCACACGTACCGGTGACTTACAGCAAGTTTTAAAAGGCATTCAAGCGGCTAAAGCTGTTGGGTTTGAGCGGATTAAGCTCAATGCGGTTATTTTAAAAAATAGAAATCATCTAGAAGTAAACACCTTGGTGCAATTTGCTATTGATAATGGGTTGGATATTAGTTTTATAGAAGAAATGCCCTTAGGCATAGTTGATCAGCATGATAGAGCTGAAGCCTATTATTCTAGCGATTTAATACGGCAAGATATCTCAGAAAAATATGCCTTAATTGCTACGCTAGAGAAAACGGGAGGACCATCAGATTATTACAAGATACCTGAAACGCAAACTCGGGTAGGTTTTATATCTCCGCACAGTCATAATTTTTGTAGTCAATGTAATCGAGTGCGTTTGACGGTAGAAGGGCGTTTGTTACTATGTTTGGGTAATGAACATTCAGTGGATTTAAAAGCGGTGCTTAGAGAGCATCCCAATGATATGGCCTTGTTAAAGCGGACGATTATTGATGCAATGTTGATTAAGCCAGAAACGCATGAATTTAATATTAAAGAAAAACCCGTCATATTGCGTTATATGAATATGACGGGTGGTTGATTGTTGTTACTTATTTCTGAACATCATCAATCGCTTGTTTTGCTAAAGCAGTCACTTTATCCCAATCTTTTGCCTTAACAGCATCAGCGGGTACTAACCAAGAACCACCTACACACGCTACATTACTTAAGTTTAAATACGCATTATAGTTCTCAGGTGAAATACCACCGGTTGGGCAGAAAGTCACATAAGGCACAGGGCCAGCAATAGACTTTAACATCGGGATACCACCAGCCGCTTCAGCAGGAAAAAACTTAAAGTGATCTAAGCCATATTCCATACCCAACATTAATTCAGATAAAGT
>CAIVAH010000201.1 GCA_903903765.1 uncultured Methylococcaceae bacterium | reverse complement strand
CCATGAAGCAGCCAACGTAGCGACTGATCATCAACAATTGATCATGACTATTTTAAAAAACACCGCTAAGAAGCATGGCCTCGTGTGCTTATTACATGAAAAACCTTTTAAAGGCATTAACGGTTCAGGTAAACACGTTAACTGGTCTGTGGGTAATGCAACTCAAGGTAACTTATTAGATCCTGGTCATACACCGCACTCAAACACCCAATTCTTATTATTCTGTGGTGCTGTTATTCGTGGCGTGCATAAATACGGCCCGTTATTACGTGCTGTTATTGCATCAGCCAGTAACGATCACCGTTTAGGTGCTAACGAAGCGCCTCCAGCTATTATGTCTGTGTACTTAGGCAGCCAACTTGATAATGTCTTTGAGCAAATCAGCCAAGGCAAAATCACTGGCTCTTTAAATGCCGGCATTATGGACTTAGGCATTTCTACATTACCGACTTTTAATAAAGACGCTGGTGATAGAAACCGTACTTCACCTTTTGCCTTTACCGGTAACCGTTTTGAATTTAGAGCAGTAGGTTCTGGACAATCTGTAGCTGGCCCATTAGTGTCTATGAACACTATGTTAGCCGACTCTTTAAACTGGGTAGCTGATTCTATAGAAGCAGAATTAACTAAAGGTACTGATTTAGACTCTGCCATTTTAGCGACTTTAAAAGAGATTATTGATACGCACGGTGCAGTTGTTTTCGGTGGTAATGGTTATTCTGCGGAATGGCATAAAATGGCGGTTGAAGAACGCGGCTTAGCCAACCTTAAAACTGCAGCAGACGCATTGCCTGTTCTGAAAGAAAAATACATCGAAGAGTTATTTGATAAATTAGGCGTACTTTCTCCTGTCGAGTTAGCCAGCCGTTTTGAAATCTATGCAGAACAATACATTTTAGCGATTGAAGTTGAAGCTAAATTAGTGGTCAGCATGGTTAACACCGGCATTTACCCAGCAGTTGTTAAGTATTTAGCAGAATTATCTGCGACCATCACTAGCCTAAAAAGCAATGGCATTAGCTTAGACAGTGGACGCTTAACGCAAATCAGTGAAAATTTACATGCATTGACTACCTTAGTGGATAAGCTTAGCTCAGCGCTTGCACAACATAACTTTGAAACGGTAGAAGATCATATGCAATTCTGTGCTAAAACTATTCGCCCATTAATGGACGAAGCTAGAACCTTTGCTGATAGTCTTGAAACAGAAATTGCTGATGAGTTATGGCCGTTCCCAACTTATCAAGAAATGTTATTTATTAAATAACGCTAACTATTGGTAGGCCCTGTCAATAGGGCCTACCTCTTAGTTAACTATTCTCTTGAGTTAACCGTAACATCTCCGCACGTTGCTTATCTAACACCAACCATTCGATTTCTTTATGTAAGAATTCATCTTTAGTCTTTAAGGTTTCGGCTCTTAACGCTAAAGCCTTTACCTCTGCGTCTAAGTTCATTTTATTAATCTTTAAATCGTGCTCTATTTTAAGGGCCGCTAATTTCTCAGCCAATTTTTGACGCTTTAATTGTTCGGCCTCTTCTTCTTTAAGCTTGAGTTCTAAATCTAAGCGTTGTCTCTGCAAAGCCTTCTCTTCCGCTAATTGTGCGGCTTTTTGTTCCTGAGCCAGTATTGCCGCCTCTTCGAAGCCACGTTTGGTTTTTAAAATTTGTTCATGAGCCAATTGCAGATCTAATTTTTGCACAGCTAACTGCTGCTCTAACAATTGTTTTTCTTCTTCAAACTCAAGCGCACTGGCTAATTCAATCGCTTTTAATTCTTTTTCATATCGAGCTTTCTCGGTCTCTAATTGTAACTCTACTTCATGTTGCTGTTGTCGCTGTGCCGCTTGTTCAAGTAGCTTTTGACGCAGTAATTCTGCTGCTAAGGCCTGTTTTTTACGCTCGATTTCATCATCTTGTTGAATAATATCCAATTGCTTTTGAGCGTGTTCTAAACGTAAGCGTTCTAATTCTTCGGCTTTTTGATACTGTGCTTGGGCTTGTTTCTCACGGAACTCATAATCTTTTTGCATCACTTTGTGATAAATTACATCTTGAACAATGCGTCCATCTAAGCTGTCTGTACTGTATTCGGCAAAAGTCGGCAACACTTCGCAACGCGACCGCGCTTGTATACCGGCAACCAATAAGGTTTCGTTAAGGCTTTGCGCAATCTTAGCCTCAGTCGCTGCTAAACCTTGCAATACCCACTCACCGTCTTTTAGTAAATTAAGCTCCGACCTGACCACATCATTGATAACACCTTCATAAGTATGTTTTATATGCGCATTCAGTTGCGCTAATAGTGCGCTATTATTTTGCGCATAAGCTATGGAAGCTTGAAAATAAATCTCTAAATTAGCCGTTAACGTACAAAATCCACCGTGTAACCGCTGTGTGATAGCTAAAGACCAATATTCAATCGGTAAACCGTATACTTTTTGCATAAATCCGGTTTTAAAATTAACCGGCTTTTCATAAACCCGCTTACCCAAAGCAAGGCGTGCTAACACCACACTGCGTTCTGCATCAAACCCCGGATCCCAAGCAAAGGACTCACGCGTTACCGCACTTCGCTCCCCTCTTAACCAGGCTTGAATCAAAGCTTGATGATCAGTCATTCACCACCTCATTTTTAAGTGCTTGGATTTGCGCACTCATTCTTTCTGACATCAGCGGATAAAGATTAGGCGAAAACTCAACCGATCTTTGATCAATTTTTCTTAAAAAGCCACGACTAAGTAAAAAACCTACTGCAAACATTCTGGACCAATCCGAATAATGCCTAGCCCTTTCGATAGGGGTTTTTTCTATAACAATCTCTAATTCATCATTATTATTGATTCTAAACTCAGAGAACTCTCGTAAACATTGAAAGGCGAGTTCTTGTTCTTCTTCTGATAGCGGCCCAGGTGCCGTCGTTTCTAAACGATAAGACAATAAGAACGTAAAAAAATCAACCATCGCCGCACACGCAAAAGCAAATAAGGAAAAATCGTTCCACATAGCAAAAGATGGGGTAACACCTTGTATAAACTGCGCATAAGTCATCAGAATAGGTGGTTCTGGGACGGTATAACCCACATTAGTCGCTAACTCATTAAACTTTAGTTGCACTTCTTGTAACTCTGTCGTCAGCACCTGAAAATTTTGTTCGGTATTCACAGATAAATGATTTAAGCTGGTTTGTAGAGCTCTGATATGCTCATCAACTTGATGAAATTCTTTTTCTAATTGTGCAAAACTGGCCTTTTGTACTTGAAAACGCTCGTTATAATGCTTCCAAAATGGCCCTTCACCAACGATATTTTTATAGCCTGCTGGCACTTGTTCATGCGTACCAAAATAAGCCTGAGACACTTCAGAGGTGGCTTTATCTAAATCGGCATGTTTCTGCTTTAAAATAGAGCTTTTAACCGAAACCAGATTACTTAAATAGCCGTTAACCTCTTTTCTAAGCGCATTAATCCGATCTATACGAATGGTTTCGGCTTGAGAGACCTCATAAAATTTAAAATACGAAAAGGTAATAGATGCGGTAATCGCTACCAGCAACGATAATACCACGCTTAAATATCGAGCCCGATTAGCTTTCCAATGGATGCTAGCGATTTCTAAGGAACAGATAACAATAATAGACTGAATTGCAATGGTTATAATTAAAGCAATCCAAGGCAAGATAAAATACGATAGACCATAGTAAGTAGTAAAACCAGAGGAGATACTTAACATTAATACGATGGGGATAGACCAAACTCGTAACATGCCCACAAATAAGGTCTGAATGCTATTTAAAAAACCGCCTAAACCGCCATGGCCTGATTTTGGATGTGTTGTTTTATTCATATCAGATACTTACGCTATGCCTCAGTTAACTCAAATCTCAGTCTATTTGAATAATTGCAGAAATGCAATCATCGGTAAGCTTGGCTAAGTGTTCAGCCAAGCTAAAAATCCACTCAGCAAGGCATAATTTGCATAAACAATGCTGTTTGAGTGCTAGAAACTTCCTGCTGAGCACTGAGCAAAGTTTGCTGGGCACTGGCAGTAGTTAGCTTCGTGCTAGAAGACTATTGCACACTCTGAGATACGTCATAACACCCCTGAGCCAAACCTAACGATTACTCGACAGTCTCAGCCAAATGCTCGGCGACCAAAAAATGCCCATAGGGACCGTTGACTAGCCATAGTCCAGACTTTTTCATGACTAATGCAGGCAATTATAGTGCTCATAAAGCACAGCCTAGTATTAGGTTAAGTTTGGCAAGGACTATTTCAAGAGTTTATAGCAATCATTCAGACTAAACTAGCAGTGTTATAGCTATGGATAGCATTCAAATTAACTAGTAACATTCATAGTTCAGCGTAATCAGCTAATAAGCCTATAAATACCGCCACACCAAACCAGTTACTATTAAGAAAGGCTTTAAAACATAAAGCTCTTTCCCGATGATATATCAACTTTTGTTGATATATACTTAAAACAGTCGCGACCACTAAACCAGCATAATACGGCGTATGTAAGGCTTGCATCTGCCCAACAGCTATCAATAAACTGATAATAATTAGCTGGAGAACCGCCATGATAAGCCGATCATAAGCCCCAAATAAAATAGCAGTTGATTTAACACCAATCTTTAGATCATCCTCTTTATCAACCATTGCGTACATAGTGTCGTAAACCAAGGCCCATAACAGCACAGCTAAATACATCACCCAAGCCACCGATGGAATAGCGTCCGTTTGTGCAGAAAAAGCCATGGGCACGGCCCAACCAAACGCAATGCCTAAATACGCCTGCGGTAAATGAGTATACCGTTTCATAAAAGGATAACTAGCCGCTAAAAAAGCACCGACAAATGATAAGGCAATTGTAAAAGTATTTAACAATAATACCAAACCAAAAGCCCATAAACACAAAATCACGAAAAACCACAGCGCTTCTTTAGGTGTCACTTTTCCTGCCGCAATCGGACGTTGTTTGGTACGCTCGACATGGGGATCAAAATCCCGATCTGCATAATCATTGATAACACAACCCGCCGCACGCATTAGCACCACGCCAGCGCAGATAACGGTTAAAACTAAAGGATCAGGATGACCCGCACTAGCAACCCACAAAGCCCACAAAGCGGGCCAAAGTAATATTAATATACCAATTGGTCTATCGAAACGTGCTAATAACCAGTATTGATGAGCTCTATCTTTGATAACGTCAAAAAGAGTTGTATTTAACACAATTCGGCCTATTTATGATCAGCTAGATTAATTCAACAAGTGAGTTATGATCACCTTTAAAGGCGTAAAATCACTTAAAAGTGCTATTATAGCGTCATTATTTATTATAGGGTCAATTAGCCCAAGTAGACAGCCATCATGACGGCAAAAATTTATCACAATCCTCGCTGCGGCAAATCGCGTGACACTCTAAAGCTACTGGTAGAACGTGGTATCTCGGTAGAGATTATTGAATATCTTAAAACCCCACCCAGTTCTGCAGAATTAGACGATATTTTACAAAAGTTAGCGCTTGAACCACTCGACTTGATGCGTAAAAAAGAAGCCATATACAAAGAACTAGAGTTGGGCAATCAAGAGCTAGACAGAACCGCTTTAATTTCCGCAATGGTTAATCATCCTATCCTTATTGAACGCCCTATTGTGTTGTATGCGGATAAAGCCGCACTAGGTCGACCTCCAGAAGCAGTGCTAACTATTTTAATATGATAAACCCATGATAAAAATTTTAGTTTTGTATTACTCACGCCATGGCTCAACAGCTGCAATGGCACAGATTATTGCTAGAGGCATTGAATCAGTTGCCGGTGCTGAAGCGTTGATTAGAACCGTACCCGAAGTATCGTCCGTGTGTGAAAAAACAGCCGATACCATACCTGAAACAGGGTCGATTTATGCCAGTTTAGATGAGTTAAAAACTTGTGATGGCTTAGCTTTGGGTAGTCCAACTCACTTTGGCAATATGGCGGCGCCCTTGAAATACTTTATCGATAACACCACGGAAGTTTGGTTTAGCGGCGCATTAATTGGTAAACCAGCCAGCGTGTTTACCTCAACGGGCAGTTTACATGGCGGACAAGAAAGCACCTTATTAACCATGATATTACCTCTTTTACATCATGGCATGATTCTATTAGGACTACCATATAGTGAACACGCCTTAAGAGAAACTAGTTCTGGTGGCACACCTTATGGGGCTAGCCATTTAGCCAGTGAACTAAATCAAATCACCGAGGCAGAGAAAAAACTTTGCCTCGCCTTAGGTGCGCGCTTAGCCAAAACGGCGCTGCTTTTAAAACAGGCTTAATCAAATGACTGTTAAACCTGTTTATTGCCATACTATTGCCGTTTTCGCGTATCTGGGCTTGTTTAGCTTATTAATGCTCTGGCACACAATTCTTGCGCCAAGCAAAACATTTCCAGTCGCCCTAATGTTACTAGTCAGCATTACGCCATTATTATTACCCATGCTCGGATTTTTAAATCGCCAACCCAGAAGTTGTTCCTGGATGGCCTATGTAAGCTTAGCTTATTTTGTCCATGGCTCGGTAGAAACCTATGCTAACGACCTTGAACGACTTTATCCGGCTATTGAGCTCATTTTGAGTTTACTGCTATTCTTTGGGGCGAACTTCTTCGTGCGTTTATCTAGGAAATAAGTCTTATGTATGATAAGCAACTGCCCTTATCTTTTGAATATAGAGCTAATCAAACCTTTGATGATTATTATGCGGGCAGCAATCTAGAAACGGTTAGCCTGTTGCAAGATGCTGTGGTTAATCATACAGAGAAGCAAGTTTTTATCTGGGGAGAATCCGGCATTGGCAAAAGTCATTTACTTAGAGCCTGTTGTGATAAGGCTCACCAAGCTGACAAAACATCGTTTTACTTCGATTTTGCGGTGTGTGACGTAGCGGATCCTGATTTATTCGATGGCTTAGAAAGCTTTGATATAGTCTGTCTGGATAATATTACGCGTATCGTCGGCCAATCTGCTTGGGAAATAGCGTTTTTTAATTTCTATAATCTACATAGAGAAATCGGCAATACCTTAATACTTTCAGCAACCTGCCCGCCTAATGAATTAATCATAAACTTGCCTGACCTTAAAACCCGCTTAAACTGGGGTTTAACGCTTAAGCTAAAAACCTTAGGGGATGACGATAAAATTGCTGCGTTGATTTTTAAAGCCGGGCAAATGGGCTTTGAAATCTCTGTGCAAACCGGACGCTATATATTGAGCCAGTATGCGAGGGATTTAAATTATTTATGGTCACTCTTAGAAACCATGGATCATGCCTCATTGGCAGCTAAACGAAAATTAACAATTCCGTTTTTAAAAGAAATATTGCCTCAATCATGAATCAGCTAAGATTACTGTTTTCCACGATAACTAAAGTGATTATAAGATTGTTAAATCGTTAGTTCCTATTACATAACAGGCTTATTAAACACATAACTTGCTGAATAAGGAATCTTTTTCTCAGAACCTAAATGATTACCATCACATACACTTAAGGGTGCTAAGCCACCTACTGTATTAACCCTATTAATATAAGTAGCCGACGAAAAAGCCCCCTCACCTTTGTGTGCAACGACTTCAACTAATAACCAAGAAATGGCAGTGTCCGTTGGGGTTATTGACTTAAGTACTCTACCTTGAATACGACTACCTGATTTATATTCCCAAATCGGACCTTGATAATGTTTGCCGATCAACTCATTATTTTCATCAAATAGGCCTGCATCTGGCGCTTGAATTCGCCAAGTATAAATGCCATGATCAACTATACATTGATAAATTTGCACACCTTTAGCGGACACCGTTAAATACGAACTATGCGCCTTAGGTGGTTGAATATCAGCAGGAATAGCTGTTTGCGCTAAGACTAATTGCGGCAAACACAAGCACAATAGCAAAAACAACTTATTCATAAAACATTTACTCGTCATTAGAGAGAGGGATTGAATGATCATTAGGGCATTGAGTTATATAGCCTGACGATCCAATGTGTGGCTTATTCAAAAAAATAGAAGTACACCCTCAAAATAGAAATATTGAGGGTGTAGCACACTAATTAAGCATTGTAGT
>CAIVAH010000200.1 GCA_903903765.1 uncultured Methylococcaceae bacterium | reverse complement strand
TTGTTTAGAAATTTAGCGCATTATATTGATAAAATCGCTAATGGTGATGAGACTAAGCTATTAAGCAGTGGCTTTAATTTAACTAATCAACCTCACTTAAACGATAAAGCAATATTAAATGTGACTGATGGGCACAAATCTGGCAGCGAGCGTTTATCGGCTAAAGCGGTGCTAAGGGCGGGCTCTTATATTTGGCAAAAACATTCTTATGATATCCCTTTATCAGAAAGTACTTGGGAAGGTATCACCAGTAGTACGCAATCGAGTTATGTGGTCGAGGATTTGCCGAGTGGCACTTACTGGTATTTTAGATATGCTGCCGTAACCCCAGAAGGTGTATCTGACTTTTGTGCACCTGTTTTAAAGTTAATTAATTAACTGTATTACTCATCAAACTTTATCGCCACTACTTTTGCAAATTCAGAAAAATCTGCCAAGTGGTTTTTTACAATGCTGTGAACAATGCTCCAGTTGATGTCATCGTAGTTATGTACAGCAATATTGCGAAAACCAACGGCTTTTTTCAGTTTAAGTGCCAGTGTCGTAGTCAACATCCCGGCTTGCTCAAGTCTATCGAATGTTTGGCCCATCGTTTCGGGCGGTGGTACACTTAAACCCGAAATTAGATGTGCGCCGATGTCTACACATAACTGCACGGCTCGACTGAAGTTAAGCGAGATAATGTCTTGCAGATCATAATCTGTGAGTAGTGCATCGACATCTGCAGGACACTTGGTTTCAATGCGTTGCAAGCAGCGGCGCAGTGATTCCAGTTTTTGTTCAACTACTTCCCGATCCATGCTGCCCGCCTTTCTGCTAATATCCGGTTCCGATAGGGCATAAAATCAGCCTGTTCAAACAAATGGCGACTAATTAATCTTCCGTACTCGCCATCACTGCCGAGTAGGCGACGACCATGTCGCACGATTTGCCCCAATAAAGGTTCGCCCACCACTTTTAAATCTATTAAGTCAACTGGCCGACCTGTTTGCTCTGCTAAGGCGGCAATGATGTCCATTTTTTCAACCGTTGTTAGCGCCTGTTTGGCAGCTACAGCAATATCCAAATCACTGTCCGGGCGCGGTCGCCCTTCGGCGACCGACCCAAACACCAGCGCCAGCACCAATTGAGGAAAGTCCAACAACACTTCCTGTAGTTGCTTATCGATATCAGCTTCTTTGTAAACAGTTTTTACTGCTTGCATAAAGATTTTCCTTTGTTGTCTTGATAATCTGCGATTTGTTCAAGCGCTTAAGTATGTGTGTTATACTCAATTAAGGCCAGTAATTAAATTTAATATCATGCCAACTGTTTTAAGGATCGGAAGTTTTCGTTTTCACTTTTATTCAAACGAAGGAAATGAGCCGGCTCATATCCATGTTCGTTTTGGAGATGGAGAATGTAAGTTTTGGCTTGACCCTATTATTTTAGCAAGTAATAGAGGTATTTCGCCACATGATATACGCGAAATAGAACGACTTGTATTTGAAAATAAATCATTACTTTTGGAAAGTTATAATGAGTATCACTCCATTTAATGTTGAACCTGTTGCTATTAAAGTTTGGGTAGAGCATCGTATTATTTATATTGAATTAACTGATGGCAGAATAATCGGTTTCCCTGCTGATCGATTTGTTATATTAAGTAAAGCTTCTGAAGATCAACTTCAGGGCGTAAGACTCGAAGTTGGCGGTCATGCGCTAAGATGGGAAGATCTAGATGAGGATTTAACTGTAAATGGTCTTGTATTAGGCCAATTTCAATTGCCGTTGCCAAAGAAAGTTGCGTAATTAAACACTTCGAGACCTTTGCTTGATTAGGTTATTTGTCATTAAATGACTGTATTGTCAGTTTTGGTAAAGATGGGTTTTATTTACAGAAATTTAATGGCTGCAATGACTATTCCACCAACGGTGAGTGTGGTTGCGAATGACCACCTGCGACTTGTTCCATCACTTTTTGTGCTTGGGTTTCTAACCAATCATCAAAAAACTTGTCATCAAACATGATTTGCGCCATTAATTTATAAGTAAACTTGCATTGAGTTTAACATACCTGTCGGATTAGCGAGATTATAATACATGGAATTGGGTGTATCGCTAAACCTTTCAAGTATTCAATTCGATCTAAATGCATTTTTTGGCGTTGTTTAAGGTAATTTTGTTGGCGTATTGGGTATATAGGGGCACCAGTTAACATAATAGCTTAAAGTCAGACGTCTTGTTTAGAATTAAATACAACTTATTCAATCTTAATTAGAAATTTCTCCTCAAATCAGTACAATAGGTGCACACAGAGAGTCCTAAGCTCAGGATTTATGTTCAATAATTGCACAACTTTACTTTAAACTCGAGCTTTAAGTTAAAAAGATCGCGATATTTTGTGCAAAGGTTGTGCTTTGTGTAAACCAGTTCGAGGTATTGTGTTAAAAGATGGGTCTTTATAGTAATGTGTTCGAGCTTTAGGCTTAATCGCTTTACTTATCCGTATAGATACTCGTAAAATTTGTCAGTTTGTTTAAACTTTATTCTTCTTGGAGCCTGCTTTGACCACTTATCCTGAAAGAACTTGTGCTATTACGCGCTTAGTAACTCATCCTAAATTAGTTGCAGAGACTTTGGCGGGGTCTAAAACTCAGCAACGTCGTGATGGAGTGTATGGTTTTCCGGGTGAAACTTTTGACTTAGAAGGTGTCACGTTTGTGGTGACTGATTTGTCTAGGCAACGCATCGGTGATATGACAGATGAGCACGCGCATGCTGAGGGTTATCCCAATTTAGAGGTGTATAAACAAATTATTTTAAGTATGCATGCGGGTATGACTTGGAACCCAGATGCTCTGGTGTGGGTACATAGTTTTGCCAAACAAATGGATGCATAACTTAAAGTTGATAATAGCTTTTAAACCAGTCTATGGTCGTTTTAATACCCGTCTCTATGTTGGTGCTAGGTTTATAGTTAATATATTTCTCTAAATCTTGGGTGTCTGCCTTAGTTTGATACACGTCTCCCGGTTGCATCGGCAAGTATTCTTTAATAGCGGTTTTGTTACAGGCTAGTTCTATCGCTTCTATAAAAGCCATTAATTTAATCGGTGTTGAATTACCGATATTAAATAAGCGATACGGTGCAGAAGAGCTACTTGGGTCGGGTGATTCGGGTTTCCACTCTGGGCAGGGCAGGGCTGTTTTATCTATGCACCGCACCACGCCTTCGCTAATGTCATCTATATAGGTAAAGTCGCGTAACATATCGCCATTGTTAAAAACTTTGATGGGGCGATTGTTTAAGATAGCATCCGCAAATAAAAAAGGGGACATATCAGGTCTGCCCCAAGGGCCATACACAGTAAAAAAGCGTAAACCGGTGGTGGGTATTTGGTAAAGATGACTGTAAGCGTGCGCCATGAGTTCGTTACTTTTTTTGGTCGCTGCATACAGACTAACGGGGTGGGCAATGGAGTCGTGTTCAGAAAACGGCACTTTTGAATTTAAGCCATAAATACTGCTAGAACTGGCGTACACCAGATGCTGAATATGATGCCAACGGCAAGCTTCTAAGATATTTAAAAAGCCTTCGACATTACTTTTTACATAAGCATCTGGATTTTCAATAGAATATCTTACGCCTGCTTGGGCGGCAAGATGGCAGACTCGATCAAATTTTTCATTGGCAAACAGCATTTGTAAGGCTTGTTTGTCTTCAAGATTTATGCGAATAAAGCGGTAGTTGGGGTGTTGTTCGCTCTGTACAAACTTAAACCAGTTGAGACTTTCTTCGTTTATTCCCACTTGCTTAAGGCGGCCTAATTTAAGATTAATATCATAGTAATCATTGATGTTATCAATGCC
>CAIVAH010000199.1 GCA_903903765.1 uncultured Methylococcaceae bacterium | reverse complement strand
CTGATAAAGGCATGTCACCCATGCAAATTTGGTGTAACGAAGCACAAGAACGCTATGTAGTTGCTATTAAACCCGAATCACTCGATTTATTCGCAGCATTTTGTGAACGAGAACATTGTTTATATGCAGTGATAGGAGAAGCGACTGAAGAAGAGCATCTTCTATTAAACGACACCTTGTTAGATAAAAAAACCGTTGATATCCCAATGTCTATACTATTTGGTAAACCACCCAAAATGCATAGACACACAGATCATGTCCGACCTGTAACACATAAATTGGACTTTTCCGGCATTGACCTTAGAGATGCTGTCAAACGAGTCTTATCTTTCCCCGCTGTTGCCGATAAAAGTTTTTTAATTCATATCGGAGATCGCTCTGTCACCGGTTTAGTTGCTAGAGACCAAATGGTTGGGCCATGGCAAGTTCCTGTTGCTGACGTAGCGGTTACTGCCTCAGGCTTTTATGCATACACGGGTGAAGCGATGGCAATGGGTGAACGCGCCCCTATCGCAGTCATCAATGCACCTGCCTCTGGCAGGATGGCAATTGGTGAAGCCATCACAAATATAGCCGCTGCAAATATATCAGCACTCAATAAAATTAAATTATCTGCTAACTGGATGGCTGCAGCTGGATATAAAGGTGAAGACGCTAAATTATATGATACTGTCAAAGCCGTAGGCATGGATCTTTGCCCAACTTTAGGCATTGCCATACCCGTAGGTAAAGACTCTTTATCAATGAAAACTGTCTGGCAAGCTAATGATGAGACCAAAATAATGACCTCGCCATTGTCATTAATTGTGACTGCATTTGCACCCGTTTTAGACATTAAGAAAACACTAACCCCCCAATTAAAATGGATAGATAACGAAGACACTTTATTAATATTTATTAACCTAGGTAAATCTAGACTAGGGGGATCAATTTTAGCTCAAGTTTACAACCAAATAGGCGAAAGTCGAGAATGTCCTGATTTAGACGAACCTTTACTGCTGAAAGCTTTTTTTACTGTTATTCAATCTCTAAACTCTCAAGGTAAAATACTCAGTTACCACGACCGTTCAGATGGCGGCTTACTTGCCACAATATCAGAGATGATGTTTGCAAGTCGTTTAGGCGCAACCATTTCCATTGATAAGTTAGGTAATGATTCTTTATCCGCCCTATTTAATGAAGAACTAGGCGCAGCCATCCAAGTAAAAGCCAGTGAATGCGATTTTGTAATTAAAACACTAGAAACGGCTGGATTAGATAGTAACACTAGTTTATTAGGTATAGTTACTAAAGAACCCATACTTAATATTAACTTCAAAAACGAACTTATCTATTCATCTAACCGTGCAGAGTTGCAAAGTATTTGGTCAGAAGTCAGTTATAGAATGCAAGCCCTACGTGATAATCCTGAATGCGCAAAACAACAGTATGAAAACATAGCCGATGATAATGATCCTGGCTTAACTGTTAAATTAAGCTTTGATATCAATGCTGAACTTATAACTCCACTTTCCAGAAAATTGAGACCTAAAGTTGCTATATTACGAGAGCAAGGTATTAATGGTCATGTTGAAATGGCGGCAGCTTTTGATAGAGCAGGCTTTACTAGCATCGACGTACATATGACTGATATCATCAGCGGCAGACTAAGTCTTGATGATTTTACCGGTCTAGTCGCTTGTGGTGGTTTTTCGTACGGAGACGTATTGGGCGCAGGTGGCGGCTGGGCAAAATCAATCCTCTTCAATTCCCGCGCAAGAGAAGAATTCACTCGCTTCTTTAACCGTCCTGATACGTTTGGCTTAGGGGTGTGTAATGGATGTCAAATGATGTCTGGTTTAAAAGAAATTATTCCAGGCGCAGAGCATTGGCCTAGTTTTAAACGCAATTATTCAGAACAATTTGAAGCACGCGTAGTAATGGTTGAAATTATAGATTCACCCTCAATTTTCTTTACTGATATGGTAGGCAGTAAAATACCGGTAGCTGTTGCTCATGGCGAAGGAAGAGCGGAATTTGCTTGTGACATTCAAAAAGCTATCGATTCAAACAACATTGCGGTTTCTTATATCGACAATTACGGTAACCCTACCACCAAGTTCCCGGCTAACCCCAATGGCTCACCCATGGGAATTACCGGCGTAACAAACTCGGATGGTCGCTTTACCATTATGATGCCACATCCTGAACGCTGTTTTAGGACTGTACAGAACTCATGGCATCCTGATGAATGGCAAGAATATGGTGCCTGGATGAGAATGTTTAGAAATGCTAAAGTTTGGACAGAAAGAAAAAATAGCTGATATCTCCAATAACTAATAATCACTCAACATTATGAAAAAAAATGGATGATGAATGCCGCCGATAAGTTCTAAACATATCTCAATCGCACTTTTAGTGTTAAGCATTTTTATTATCCTCACTTTTCCTGATGTCATAATGGAATTAGTGGTTGAGGCTATGCATTTTATTATCGAGATTATTGTCGAAATATCTGACGTAATTTTCGAAGCCGTTGAATCGATGTTAGATCAATTAGTTGAACATACTTTTCATACCGAACCACATGACACCCAGATAATCGTTTTTTATATAATCTTTACATTTCTGATGATCCCAGGGTATTTTATTGCCAGAGTCATTCCAAGATTTTATTTTTATTTAACAGAAAAAATATCCACAAACTATCAAAATCATAAATTACAGACCCAACTCTATTGGTTAGGATTATCAAGGAATGACAAGATAAAGTTAGGCTTGATGATAATGGGCGGTCTCTATATTGCCTCTTTTTTAATTATGTAAAACTAAATCTAATATGACGATCAAAAAAGTTCAATCCAATAAAGACAAATTAAACCAAATCGTAACTGATGCACGACGCAATCAAGAATTAAGAGAACAATCCTATCGTGGCCAAGCACTTAAACTTTATGCTTGGATCTGTGGACGCTGTGCAAGAGAATTCACTCATACAAACCTAACTGAACTCACTGTTCATCATAAAAACCATAACCATGATGATAACCCCAGTGATGGTAGCAACTGGGAATTACTTTGCCTTTACTGTCATGATAATGAGCATCAACGTTATGAGGAAACCCGTTTTGGAAGCGCTCAAAAATCAAGTAACTCTGGTAATACATCAACTCACAACCCGTTCGCTAACTTAAAAGGCTTATTAGATTTAAAGAAACAATAAAGAATCAATGCCTTTATTAGCTAATTGATCAGCCCGCTCATTGCCGATATTGCCAGAGTGGCCTTTAACCCAAAGCCACTCAATTTGGTGATTTGTTATTAATTCGTCTAAACGCCGCCATAAATCCTCATTCTTTACAGCAGTTTTACTAGCAGTTTTCCAACCTCTTTTCTTCCAATTGGGTAACCAATCTGTGATACCTTTAAGCACATAGCTTGAATCACTATACAACTCAACTAAACATGAATACTTCAAATTCTCTAAGGCTTTTATTACAGCCATTAATTCCATACGATTATTTGTGGTGTGTTTTTCCGCACCAAACAACTCTTTTTCTAAGCCTTGATAATTAAGAATGGCACCCCATCCACCAGGACCTGGATTTCCCCGACAAGCACCATCTGTATAAACAACAACTATATTTTTCATAAGTATTATTGAGCTGCAATATTTAAACTCTTAGCCTTCTAACAAAGCTTCCAATTCGTTCCATCGCTCAAAAACTTGCTCTAACTTAACTTCAACCGCTTTTAATTGATCTAATGTGTTTGCAATAGTCATAGCATCTTGCTTATAAAAAGCCGATGCACTAATTTGAACGGTCAACTCAGATTGTTTAGCTTCTAATTCATCGATGAGTTGCGGTAATTTATCAAGTTCTTGTTGATCTTTATAACTCAGCTTCTTCTTTTTAGACGTTGTTACTGAAGCTTCCTGCTTAACTGATGTATCATTTTTTTTAACAACACTAGCATTAGTGACTATATTAGTTGCTTTAGTTTTCTGTTGTTGCTTTACATGATTATTCCAATCAGAATAACCTCCAACAAACTCTTCTACCTCACCATTACCACTTAATACAAATACACTAGTCACAACATTATCTAAAAACGCTCTATCATGACTCACTAATAATAAAGTGCCTTCATACGACACCAACTTTTCTTCTAAAAGCTCTAAAGTTTCTAAATCTAAATCGTTAGTTGGCTCATCCATAACAATTAAGTTAGCCGGTTTCGTAAATAAACGCGCTAATAACAACCTATTTTTCTCACCTCCCGATAAACTCTTAACTGGCGATCTAGCTCTGGCTGGCGCAAATAAGAAATCACCCAAATAAGACATAACGTGACGTTTATTGCCGGCGATTTCTACAAAATCATTACCATCGGCAACCGTATCTGCTACAGTCATGTTTGGATCAAGTTGATCTCTTAACTGATCAAAATAAGCAATCTCTAATTTAGTACCCTGCTCTATTACCCCTGACGTAGGTTCTAATTGTTTTAATAACAATTTCAGTAAGGTCGATTTACCGGCACCATTAGCACCAATCAAACCAATCTTATCACCACGTTGAATAAGCGTAGAAAAACTCTTAATAATTTGTCTATCGCCATAAGAAAAACTAATATCATTGACTTCAATTACTTTTTTACCTGAAGCATCAGCTTTCTCAAGAGCTAATTTAGCCGTACCTTGTTGTAATCTTCTTTGTGCCCGCTCGTTACGTAACTTTTCCAAGGCTCTTACTCTACCTTCATTACGGGTTCTTCGTGCTTTAACACCTTGCCTTATCCAAGCCTCTTCTTCAGCTAACTTTTTATCGAATTCGGCATTTTGATTCGCCTCATCTTCTAGTGCTGCCGCTTTACGCGTTAAATAATCGTCATAACTACCTTGCCAAGATACTAAATTACCGCGATCTAAATCTACAATTCGTGTAGCCAATTTTTGAAGAAATGACCGATCATGCGTCACAAATAGGACTGCACCCTGAAAGTTAAGCACTTGTTCCTCTAACCATAAAATACTTTCAAAATCTAAATGGTTAGTCGGTTCGTCTAACAATAAAACCTCTGGCTCTATCACTAACGCACGCGCTAAAGCTACGCGGCGCTTCCAACCGCCAGACAAGCCGCTTATTTTTAAATCACCGGGTAATTCCAACTTAGTTAGGGTAGTTTCAACTCGTTGTTGAAAATGCCAACCGTTATGCGCTTCTAATTTATGTTGTAAATCACCTAACTCATTTAAAGCATTTTCATCTTCATAGTCCATAGTTAAGGTTAACTCATGATAGCGAGTTATCCAGAAGCCCAATTCACCCAAGCCACCGGCAACTGCATCATAAATCGTCGCATCCTCAGGTAAATCGGGAGATTGTTCTAACCAAGCTAATCTTAATTCAGGTTGACGCCAAATCTCACCATTATCAGGCAAGATATTACCTGCCGTTATTTTCATTAAAGTAGACTTGCCTTCGCCATTTCGGCCTAACAAACCTACTCTTTCGCCTGGATCTAATTGAAAATTTGCATCTTTTAATAAAGCATGGGTACCAAAGGCTATAGAGATATTTGATAAACGTAATAAAGGCATTTTAATTTATATAGAAGAGAATTAGGATTTACTTGATTATTATATAGAATTATCAAGTTATCTTTATGACAAACTACACTGTGAATTGCTATAAAACAAAAAAGGCTGGGAAAATCTAAAATTTACCCCAGCCTAATATTCATTTCAACCAAATTTTATAAAGTAGGATAATCAATATAGCCTTTTTCATTACCACCGTAAAAAGTAGCCATATCTGGTTTATTTAAAGGTGCATCCACCTTGAAACGGGCTACCAAATCGGGATTAGCGATAAATAATTGCCCAAAAGCGACCGCATCTGCTAAACCCTCAGCTATAACTTGTTCAGCTTTAGCTTTATCATAACCACCACATACAATTAAATTACCCTGATATGCCTTACGCAACGTAGCTAAGTTAACCACTTTAGCACCATGCCTTATATCACCCGCTAAAGCATCTACTATATGCACATACGCCAAACTTAATGCATTAAGCTGCTCTAGCACATACACAAAAATAGATTCAGGTGCAGAGTCAGTCATATCGTTAAAAGTACCACTAGGAGAAAATCGAATTCCTACTTTATCTGCACCCCAGACATCGATAACAGCGGCAGTTACTTCTAACAATAAACGGGCCCGATTTTCTAAGCTGCCACCATAATTATCGGTTCTGGTGTTTGTACCATCACGCAAGAATTGGTCTAATAAATATCCATTTGCAGAGTGAATTTCTACACCATCAAAACCCGCAGCTAAAGCAAGTTTAGCCGCATTTCTGTAATCATCTACAATCCCGGCTAATTCAACAGTCTCTAACGCTCTTGGCGTTACAAAATCTTTCATACCGGTTGGTGTTACACCTTTACCTTTAGGTTTTATGGCAGAAGGGGCAACTGGAAGCTCACCATCATGATAATCAGGATGTGAAATACGCCCTACATGCCAGAGCTGTAGAAAAATAAGACCGTTCACATCATGTATCGGTTGAATAATTTTTTTCCAACCCTCAACATGAGCGTCATTAAAAATATAAGGTAAAGCTGGATAGCCTACGCCTTGAGATGAAATAGGTGAAGCTTCTGATATGATTAATCCAGCACTGGCGCGTTGTTGATAGTAAGTAGCCATCATATCATTAGGTATATTATCCGGAGCCCTCATGCGCGTAAGAGGCGCCATTACGATACGATTTGATAATTGATATGAACCTATTTTGACAGGTGTTTGTAATTGATTAGACATAGTACTGATATACGCTTAAGTTGAATTACAATGATTATAATCCGAAATCAATTTTTTATTAGCTGATAGTTAGCTAAACATCACAAATCTTACCAAGTCATAATAACTGTAATTGCTGTTGCTACAAATAATGCTGCAACTACAAAATAAGTCAAACCCACTAAATTAGTTTTAAACGCCCCATGATAGACACTTTCTTTGCACTTTGAACATTTAACATACCAACCCTTATCTCTGCAATTTCGACAGATTACTGGGTAGTTTTTAGATCTATCAAAGATAACAGTACCTATTTTATGACAATGCGTACACTCTACTTCTGATATATTTTCAATATGACCACAACTAACACAGGTATAAGAGACGCTTTCAAGTTT
>CAIVAH010000198.1 GCA_903903765.1 uncultured Methylococcaceae bacterium | reverse complement strand
TGAAAAATTCGCCACCGGATTTACCGGCATTGGCGGCATAGTTAGAAATTAAAAACTCGTAGGCATCGCCAAACAGGTCGATTTGGCTTTCCTCGAAATTGCCAAAGCTCAATTTTTCTACGCCTTTAAGTACGGCGGCTAGGCGGATGTTTTTGTCGGCAACGGTGTTACCCAACCGGTTACTGGTGGTATCAAAATCAGCAAACAAGCCTTTTATATCCATTTCAGACGGGTAGCCATTGGCCGAGTTTTCAATGGCGGAAAATAGGGCGGCTAAATCGGTGTTGAGGTTGGCATTATTATTAGCGTTGGCGGCAATATTTGTAAACAACTGACTGGGGTAGATGAAATAGCCTTTGGTTTTAATGGCATCGTCTTTAATTTCTGCAGTGATAACATCATCGCCGAGCGTAGCATATTTCACGCTTTCATCACCGCCTTCAATATAATTGGCAAAGTTTTCGCTAATAAACCGATAGAACAACGTACCTAATACATACTGTTTAAAATCCCAGCCATCGACCGAGCCTCGAACCTCATTCGCAATTTGCCAAATTTGGCGTTGTAGTTCGGCACGTTGTTGTGTACTTGTCATTATAGAATTCCTTTTTAAATACGTTTTGAATAGTTATTAACTTATAACAGCTTAGCATTATAACGAATGGATAACATTTGTTATCCTTGAACCATCAGCTCTAACCAAGTTGATATAACCATATAAGCACATTCCACTATAGAATTTTTACACAATTTGTGAAATAACTCTCAACCTTTGCCTTTAAATTGGGTGAGCAATTCAGCTTCTTTTTCCAACAGAATTAGTCCTGCTAGTTCTGTTAATTGCTGATGCAAATAGTGTGAAAGGATTAATTGCAAATCACAACAAAAAAGGGGTGTAAGCAAATTTTAGATATAAAAAAGGCCTAGATTTTACTCTAAGCCTTTAAAATTATTGGTGGGACGTCCGAGGCTCGAACTCGGGACCCAAAGATTAAGAGTCTTCTGCTCTACCAACTGAGCTAACATCCCAATATATGGTTATTATAGCGCATTTTGACAGTTAAATTCATGCAATACCTCGGGTAAAAAAAACTCACTGACTAACATCTGTTTATTAGCGATGCTATATACCGTGCGCCTTCCCCATATTGGCTCGGAAATGGGTACTTGTTTTAAAAGGCTAGACTTCCAAGTTGGCAACGCTATTAAACTGAGTTCCATTGCCATACGCTCTAATTTTGGATAAGAAAAAATAATCTCTCCTAAGGGTCGACTGCCGAGTTTAGACAAATTACTCTTAGCGGTTTTTACGGTGATGTAAGGAATAACCGTTCTAGCCAGAATAAGATGTTTACCTTTGACATATAGCAACACTTCTCTGGTTAACACATACTCGTGCTTAGGTATTTTAAGCAAGCGATGCTCACTTAAATAAGGTGATTTCCAACATTGCAATAAGACTTTAACGGCGACCTCCGGGCCATAGTAGCCGCGTAAACGTTGCGTTAAAGAGCCTGATTCATAAGCCCATGATTGCACACCCACTGGTAGATGATGACGCAAACCGGCGTGACTTTCTATCCAATGGGGTTCTTGATTAAATAAAACACTTTTTGTCGTCAAACTTACTTAAACCTCTGCATAATCAGTTGATGCACCCAACCAACGATCACACAGAGGTTGTATGACGTGTGGCGAGTTTGTAAAAATTTCTTCAGCTATGGGTTGAATAGTTTCCAGTAAATCCGCGTCTCTAACTAAATCAGCTATCCTAAAATTAATAGCGCCAGTTTGCCGAGTGCCCATGACTTCCCCTGGACCACGCAATTCTAAATCTTTTTCTGCTATCACAAAGCCATCGTTACTATCGCGTAAGATACCTAGGCGTTGCCGCGCTACTTCTGACAACGGTGTTTGATACATTAATAAACAATAACTATCACCTTCGCCTCGCCCTACCCGACCGCGTAATTGATGTAATTGCGATAAACCTAACCGCTCAGGGTTTTCTATGACCATTAAACCGGCATTAGGCACATCCACACCCACCTCAATCACAGTAGTGGCAACCAACAAGTCAATTTGATGGTGTTTAAAAGCCTGCATCACGATTTCTTTATCAACACTTTTCATCCGCCCATGTATTAAAGCCACTTTCACTTTAGGCAAGGCCAGTGTTAATAATTCGGCTGTTTTCTCTGCAGCTTCACACTCTAATACTTCTGATTCTTCTATTAAAGTGCATACCCAATACACTTGCCGACCTTTTTCTACCCAACTATTTATTCTATCAATCACTTCAGCTCGACGTTCTGCTGGGATCACACTAGTGACAATGGGTTTTCTACCTGGCGGTAATTCATCAATAATAGATACATCTAGATCGGAGTATTGCAACATGGCTAAAGTTCTGGGAATCGGCGTTGCAGTCATCACGAGTTGATGTGGACGCACATTACCTTGCTGACCTTTTTCTCTTAAGGCCATGCGCTGATTAACACCAAATCGATGCTGCTCATCAATAATTATTAAACCTAAGTTTTTAAAGTTAACACTTTCTTGAAATAAGGCATGTGTACCAATAATAATACCCACTACGCCATCTGCTAAGCCTTGTAAAATTTCTTTACGGATATTACCTTTAACTTGTCCGGTTAAAAACGCGACTTGGGTATTAAAACTCGCAAACCAAACACTAAAATTACGTAGATGCTGTTCTGCCAATAACTCCGTCGGCGCCATGACAGCGACTTGGTAACCCGCAGACAATGCTAATAAAGCCGCATAAGCCGATACAATGGTTTTACCCGAGCCCACATCGCCTTGCACTAAACGCAACATCGGTTGTGAAGAACTACAATCTGCGGATATCTCTTTAATGACACGCTGTTGTGCGCCAGTTAATTTAAACGGTAAACTGTCTAAAAACTGCGTGATTAAGGTCGGCTGGTCCTTATTAGTAAAACGAGGCGCCTGCCATTTTCTAGCTTTGTTTCTAGTGACACGCAAACTTAAATGATGAGCCAATAATTCTTCAAAAGCCAAACGCTTTAAGGCGGGTACATTGCCAGACTGCAACGCATCAACTGAAATCATTTCATCAGGCGCATGTAGCGTATTAATAGCCGAGGCTAAAGTTGGGAAAGCAAACCGCTTTAAGGCCTGTTCTGGCACCCAATCTATTAATAACTGCGAATTTAATTCACATAAATGCAGCGCTTGTTTAACTAGTTTTCTTAAGGCATTTTGGCTTAGGCCTTCTGTTAACGGATACACGGGCGTTAAGCGAGACTCTGTTATATCAGCATCCGGATGCGTCATAATACGATAATCTGGATGTGTCATTTCTAACCCACTAAAGGTCTGTCTAACTTCGCCAAAACAACTGATTAAAGTCCCGGGCTTAAGCACATTATGTTGATAAGCATTAAAATGAAAAAAACGCAAAGTTATCTCACCGGTATCATCGGTCATTTTACAAACTAAGCCTTTACGACCTCTGGGTAACACATCTACATACTCAATTCGACCGGTGATTAAAGCGTGCATTCCACTCATTAAAGACGCAATGACATAAACACGCGTTCTATCTTCGTAACGGTAAGGTAAATGAAAAATTAGATCACTAATAACCCGAATACCTAGTTTATCAAGACGATAAAGCGTCTGAGCACCCACCCCAGATAAATTACCAACTGATTGACTCAGATCATTCACGTTATTAGCACTAAATAGCTAAGTGCATAATTCCATCCATTTCGACACCAACATTTTTAGGTAAAGCCGCCACACCAATGGCCGCTCTAGCTGGATAAGGTGCTTGAAAATACTGCCCCATAATTTCATTAACCACAGGAAAATTAGCCAAATCAGTTAAGAATATATTCAATTTAACAATATCCGATAAGTCCCCACCAGCGGCTTCCGTTACGGCTTTTAAGTTATCAAACACCTGAGTAATTTGTGCCGAAATATCGCCTTCAATCACTGTCATTGTTTCTGGTACTAGTGGTATTTGTCCTGATAAATAAACAGTTTTACCTACTTTTACAGCTTGTGAATATGTACCGATGGCTTGTGGTGCATTTTGGGTGTGAATAATTTCTTTCATAGTTAATTTCTCTTTTATCAGACTTACACTGTAAGACAGGTCATTTTTCAATGATCGCATTATAATTTAATTATATAAGTTAAAATTAACACCTATGCGAATTTTATTAACTTATATCAGTGTTGTTTTACTATGGTCAACTACTCCGCTTGCTATTAAATGGAGTGGTGAAGGCCCTGGTTTTCTATTTGGCGTGACTTCTAGAATGACCATTGGCACCACCTGCTTATTACTTTTTATTGCCATTACCCGTAAACGTATTTTATGGCATCGCAAAGCGCTACTGACTTATTGCGCTGTTGCCTTACAAATTTATGGTGCCATGATAGCGGTTTATTGGGCCGCACAATTTATGCCTTCTGGCTGGATTTCTGTCGTATCAGGCTTAGTCCCGTTAATCACCGCTTTACTATCCGCCTTATTTTTAGGCGAACGTAGCCTAACTTTAGGTAAACTTTTATCCTATATTATGGGTATCGGGGGACTAATAATTATCTTTGGCTCTGCTTTGCAAATAAGCCAAAATGCGGCTTTTGGCATTGGTGCATTATTAATCTCAACTTTTATTCAGGCCACCAGCGCTGTGTGGATAAAACGTATAGCCGCCCAACTTCCGGCTTTAACTCAAGTAACAGGCGGCCTTTTTATTGCACTACCTTTATATTTAATAACCTGGCTTATATTAGATGAAGGTCAACTACCAACTTCGCTATCTTGGGTTAATATTGCCTCTATCCTGTATTTAGGTGTGATCGCTACCACTTTAGGGTTTATCTTTTATTATTATTTGCTCACGCATTTAACGGCGACACGCGTTTCTTTAATTAACCTTATTTCCCCCATTTTGGCCTTGCTTATCGGTTATTTTATTAACCATGAACATCTCAGCCTAAAAGTTTTATCTGGGACTTTACTCATACTGTCGGCATTATTTTTACACGAGTTTTTTGAGCGCTTACCGCGTTTTAAAGCTAAAGTAAAATAATCACCTATGGTCTAAACGCATAGAAATAGCGTTAGATAAAAAATATTCAAATATTATTGAAAAACTTCTTTGCCCAAGTGGCATTTTTAGTGCTACTATTAGGTCGCAGTTAAGTTAAGGCGGCTTCTTTATGGGGGCTGGTATTTGTTAAGCCAACATAAATTGGCGTTTTTTCTATAGTTTAAGAGTGTATTATGTCTGATCAAGTTGTAGGTACCGTTAAGTGGTTCAATGATGAAAAAGGTTTTGGTTTTATTGAACAAGAAGGTGGCAAAGATGTATTTGTACACCACAGTGCAATTAACGGATCTGGACGCAAAACATTGCGTGAAGGCCAAAAAGTAACAATGGAAGTAACTCAAGGTCAAAAAGGCCCACAAGCTGAGAATGTAACGCCTGCGTAATAGTCTCAAGTAATCGTTTCCTAAAGACCTAGCGGTTTTTAGGAAACACCATCGCTATTCCAACATTTTCTTTTAATGGCGTTTGGCTTTTAAAATCAAAAATTTTTTATTCTCAGCTACCAAAGCATAATTACCGAAGATACGTTTAAGAGTTTGCTGATAATTAAGATGTCGGTTGCCAACTAGCCATAACTCCCCGCCCTTTCTCAAAACATCTTTTGAGGCTTTAATCATACTATTAGCAATTTGATCACCAATCACATTTTGCTGATGAAATGGCGGATTACACAAAATAAAATCTGCAGAGTTTACTGCAAAATCTTGCAAACCATCCCCCACTTTAAAATGCGCTGAGCGCTGAGCACCCAAAGCCCGCACATAGTTATCTTGGGCAGAAGCTACTGCCATAAAAGATTCATCGACAAAATGCACTATCGCATCTGGATTTTTTTCCGCAGTCATTAAGCCTAATAAACCATTACCACAGCCTAAATCCACAACATCAACAACACCTTGAGTAACGGGCAAATGCTGGAGAAAAAACCGCGTCCCAATATCCAAACTATCCCGTGAAAAGACATTCGCATGATTACTAATGATGTGCTCAGAGCCCTCAAGTTGATAACAAACTGGATAAGGGCTCTCAACCACTTTAAGAGTGGGATCTAAGGTAGCAAATATAAGCCGAGCTTTTTTTCTGGCTAAAGACGTTGTTGTTGCACCGACTAAACGCTCTAGCAATTTCCAAATATTCGGTGTCATCGTTTTAACCATACCTGCCACAATTACCTGCGTGGTAGGATTAATATTCTGACGTATCCGAATTAACTGATCCTCTAACAAAGCCAACGTTTTTGGCGCTTTAATAAGTACCCAATCAAAAGTACCTTCTAAGACTTCAAGACTATTCGTTAAACGAATACTAGCTTCAGGGAGATTGTTAGCTAATAAATTAAGCCGAGTGGCTTGCTGTGAGAGATAAGAATCTGAAACGGCTTGGGGCTTAAACGCGTGCAAACCTAAAGCCAAAGCCCCAAAACTATCATTTAAAATTAAAATCCGCGTATCTAAAGCCAACGGTGTTTGTTCGGCTAGATGACTGAGCAAGTACTCATCTGCGGCATCCCACGCGCGTAATAATTCTAAAGAACGCTTAGGCAGACGTTCTAAAACAAACTCCCCTTGCGCTACTTTTAACAATGTATCACTATCAGTCGTCATCAAACCTGCCCTTAATAAAACTTAAGCGCGAGACATAAATTTGCCGTTTTCGGTATTAACCTTAATAAGCTCATCAGTTTCTAGATACTCAGGTACTTGTACTTCTAGACCGGTAGGTAAGCGTGCTGTTTTAGTGCGACCCGATGCCGTTGCACCTTTAATTGAGGGAGGTGTTTCTACGATAGGTAAAATAACAGAGCTAGGCAGTTCAATCCCAAAGATTTCATCATCAATTAATAAAGCGATAATGCCTTCAAGACCTTCTGTTAAATAGTAAACTTGATCATCTAAATCATCACGACTTAAACTGTATTGTGAATAATCTTCTGTATTCATAAAGATATAGTTTTCGCCATCGACATAAGAAAACTGTACCTTTGCTCTGACTAAATCGGTGTCTTTAAAAAAATCATCACCTTTTAAAGATTCATCTAATTTTTGGCCGGTCTTAAGATTAGTAAAGCGGATTTTATATAATGTTGAAGCCCCACGAGAGGAAGGACTTTTAGCATCAAATTGTTTTACCATATGTGGCACACCATTAATCTCAACTACCATACCGCGTTTTAATTCACTTGCCTTTGCCACACCAATCTCCTGAGTCTTTTTTAATTTATCACTGTTAAATACGCACGGTTTTTATACCGTCAAATAATCGCGTTATTATAACTGAGAACGATAACTAAAGCCTTGCACGTATAAACGCAAATTAACTAGAAAAAACGGCTAAATCCAGTATTTTTGTGTTAAACAATCTTTCATTAAGTCTTATAATTAAGCCAAACTTACCAACTCATCAACCCTGAGATAACCATGCCTAACCGCTTAATTTTTTTACTTGCTTTAATCTTAT
>CAIVAH010000197.1 GCA_903903765.1 uncultured Methylococcaceae bacterium | reverse complement strand
CGTTAATGCCAAAAAATATTTCTTTAAAGATAGTCGATCTATGTTCTATTGATGACAAATACTGAGCACCACAACCCACATATTAAATACCGTCCAGATATTGATGGGTTGCGTGCAATAGCGATTCTTCTTGTTATCATTTTCCACGCATTTCCAAAGTTTTTGCGAGGTGGATTTATAGGGGTTGATATATTCTTTGTTATTTCAGGCTATTTGATTACAGGGATTATTCTAAAAGGCTTGAGTCGAGATAATTTCAGTTTACTTGAATTTTACAGTCGACGTATTAAGCGTATTTTCCCTGCATTGATTGTTGTTCTCTGTTTTTGTTTAATTGCCGGGTGGTATGTTTTATTGGCCGATGAATATGAAGCTTTAGGTAAACATATTGCCGCTGGTTCCATTTATATTTCAAATTTTGTTTTGCAAAGTGAAGCAGGGTATTTCGATACAGATGTGGAACTCAAGCCGTTGTTGCATTTGTGGTCGCTTGCAGTTGAAGAACAGTTCTATCTCTTTTTTCCTTTATTATTAATACTTAGTCATCGATTACGCATTAATGCACTTGGTGTGATTATAATTGGATTCCTTATTTCATTTGCGCTGAATGTGAGTCAAATCACTGATAAACCATCAGAAGTGTTTTTCTATCCACAGTCACGTATTTGGGAATTGTTAATCGGTAGCGCTGTCGCGTACATTAGTCTTCAGACGCATTTACTAAAAGCAAGAACTCAAAACATAGCAAACTTTTTATCTTTATTCGGTTTAGCGTTAATACTTTTTGCATGGGTTTATTTAGACAGTAAAAAAATATTTTTCCCTTATTATTGGGCATTATTACCTACACTTGGTGCGACTTGCTTGATTTTAGCCGGCGATAGGGCATGGTTTAATCGAACCATTTTAGCAAGTAAAGTGGCTGTTTTTATTGGTCTCATTAGTTATCCATTGTATTTGTGGCATTGGGTTTTATTGAGTTTTATTCATATTACGGAAGTAGAAAAACCAAAGCCGTTATTAAAAACGGCGTTGTTATTCTTGAGTTTATTTTTAGCTTGGTTGACTTATTTTTTGATTGAAAGAAATATTCGTTTTCAGAAATCAAAGTTTGTTAGCATAGGATTGTTGTTTATTTTAGTATTAATTGGTGTAACAGGTTATATTGTAAAAACAAAAAATGGGTATCCTAATAGATTCAATATAGAAAAAAAATGGAATGAAGGCGAGCTTGGTAATGAGGTTTTTAAGCAGCAGGGATTACGTTATAGGCAAGACTGCATTGAAAAATATTCAGAATTATTTAATGGGAACTTTTCAACACAAGATGAGTTTTGTTTGATTGAACAATCAGGTAAATTACCAACGGCTATATTAGTTGGAGATAGCCATGGAAATCATCTATATACAGGATTAAAAGAAAATAAAATATTAACCGGAGGTAATATTTTAAATGTAGGATCAAGTAGTTGTTTTCCATTTTTTGAAAACCCAATTAGTCCGAATGAAAAATGTTTAATACTCATTCCAAAAATTTTAGAAACAGCGATTGAAACCCCGTCTATAAAAACTATTATATTATCCAGTAGAGCAGTAACAAAAATTAATGAAGCTAGTTTTATAAGTAAGCCCCAAGAATCAGATGTTATCAATAATCCCTATATAATTTATCAAAATGGCATGAAAAAAACTTTAGAACGATTGAGAAAATCTGATAAAAAAATTATATATATACTCGATACCCCAGATTTGGAATTTGATCCCATCGTATGTGTGAAACGTCCTTGGCGTTTTGATCAAAGGGCTGTAAAAGAGATTTGTGCAGTGCCTCGATCTCAAGTTGATTTAAGACGACAAAAATATCTTGATATAGTTACATCTATTTTAAATGAATTTCCAGAAGTGAACGTATTAGATACGTTACCTGCTTTTTGTGATAATGAATATTGCTGGGCCATAAAAAATAATAAATTACTTTATAGAGATCATGATCATTTGAATGAAACGGGAGGAGCGTATCTTGGTGACTTTCTTAAAAATGAA
This sequence comes from uncultured Methylococcaceae bacterium, assembly GCA_903903765.1. Taxonomy (GTDB): domain Bacteria; phylum Pseudomonadota; class Gammaproteobacteria; order Methylococcales; family Methylomonadaceae; genus Methylobacter_C. The sequence goes on along the minus strand of CAIVAH010000197.1, from coordinate 1,869 downwards.
AAAAATTAAAGTAATTTATATATCAATTAAATACTTAATAAAGGCGCAGTATCTACTATGAATAGCATTAAATATGAAATAGCTAACCTTATTTTTAAAATAATTCCGAATGATCTAATTCCAAGAAATAAATGGGGGGATAAAATTTGGAGTTTAAGAAAGTTTTTGCGGGTACATAAAAGATTACCATCTAATAAATTGATATTTAACGATGTGTTATTTAATATTAAAACTAGTGATGAAATAACCGATCCTCTACGCGTATTTACAACCGATAAAGAGTTTTCTAAATTATATGTAAAAGCAGTTGTCGGTGAAACGTATATTATTCCTACATATTCAGTGCTTCATAGTGTTAACGATATTGATTCTTATCAATTTCCAGATAAGTGCTGTATAAAACCAACACAAGGATGCGGGAAGGTTATTATTCGTAGAAATGGTGAATCAATAAATATTAACGAAATAAAAGCATGGTTTAACATTAATTACTACAATCCTGGAAGAGAGCGTAATTATCAATCTTTAAAGCCAAAAGTGATAGTAGAGGAACTGATATTTGACGGGGAACCAATTGATTACAAGATATTTTGTTTTAATGGAAAGCCGCGTATGATTCAAGTTGATTTTGACCGATATATTGATCATAGTAGAAAGTTATATGATATTGATTGGAATGAATTAGATTATTGTTCAAAATCTAAAATAAAGTTGGGTGAGAGAGAAAAACCTAAAAATATTCACGAATTGATTGAAATATCTGAAAAGTTAAGTGCTAATTTTTCATTTGTACGCATTGATTTATATACAGATGGAAGTAAAATATTCGTGGGAGAAATAACACATTGTTCTGGTAATGCTTTAGAAGCTTTTTACCCGATTAATGGGGAAATAGAAGCTTCAAAGTTAATTTTTGGAAATAACTAAATGTTGAAAAATGGACACTAATTTAAAAATAGCAGTTTATACTTGCATAACTGGTAATTACGATAAACTTGCCTTACCAACTAGTGTTGATAATCGTTTTGATTATTTCTGCTTTTCTGATGATAGTAATAATGTCGTTGCACCTTGGGTATTTAAACCAATAGATTTACCTTTTTTGGATAATAAGGATAAGCAACGATATATTAAAATTCATGTTAATAAATTTTTCCCTGAATATGATTCTACCATTTATATGGATGGGAAGATTCAAATCACGGGCGAATTGTATAATTTTTTTATATCTATTTACAATCTTCCATATTGTTTGTCGGCCTTTACACATACTGAAAGAAGCTGTATTTATTCTGAAGGAGCTGCATGTTCTTATTATTCACATGATTGGATATGGAATATTGCTGCGCAAATGAGAGAGTATAGTTCATTTGATTTTCCTGTAAACGAAGGCTTAATGGATACGTATGTTCTTTTTAGAAAGAATACGCCCCAAACTGACTTATTAATGGATGCTTGGTGGTTAGCCTATCTAAAGGGGGTTAAACGTGATCAATTGTCGCTTTCTTTTGTTGCATGGAAACATGAAATTCCGATTCATTATTTAGGGCATATTGATTCTCATTATTTCAAAATATCAATTCATGCGGTAAAAAGAACTCGTTATATTAAAATTACTTTACGTAAATACATTAATCGAGCAATCGCATTTTTGATTCCTTACCATGTGCTTTTTTCAATTCCATCAAAAATGTCACGAAAAAAACCATTTCAATCAATTTAACAATATAAACAATGAAAAAAATCGATTACGCCATTACTTTCGCTTGTTATAACCAAGTTGAGTACACTAAACAATGTATTGATAGCATGATTAAACATGGTGTTGATTTGAGTCGTGTTGTTGTTGTAGATAATAACTCGAGTGAT
>CAIVAH010000196.1 GCA_903903765.1 uncultured Methylococcaceae bacterium | reverse complement strand
TAAACTAAACGTAGAACTTTACTTGATTAGTGATATTTTTAATATAGTAGCCTAAAGCTAATTTTTAAAAAACTTTTAAATATGCAACGCTTATTAACAGATTTATCGAGACTTAGTGAAAGAACTAAAATTTATATCTAATAGGAAATAATAATGATCTTCCCCTGTTCTAACTTAATTCTATCCATAATAATTGTTCTTATGGGTATTGCTCCCATATCAGAGGCTGCCGTCATTTCGGAACAACCTTCCAAGACGGCTAAACAATTACCCAATATCATCAACATAATTACAGATGATACCGGCATTGACCAATATTCAATATTTGGTTACGGTGGAAACCCTAATGAGAAGGCTAAAACACCTAATCTCGATGCAATTGCCCGAGCAGGTGTTCGCTTTCGAAACACATGGTCTCACCCCAGTTGCGGACCTTCCAGATCATCAATTCTAAACGGTCGTTATACCATTCGCACCAATGTGCTATCTGCACCAGCCCCCCCCGACCTACCTAATTCGCAGACCTCGCCTTACGAATACATGATTCCGAAGCTATTAAAGGAGAAAAACTACATCAATGCGGTGATCGGCAAGATGCATTTATCTACAGATATGAGGGATCCTAACAACTTGCCCTATCTAAATGAAACTATGCGTAAAATGGGCTTTGACTATTTTGAAGGCTACCTCGAAGGTGGTCCCGCGCCGATCGACACTACGGCAGGAGGCATTGCTGCCAGTGGAACCTATAGTTGTGGATTTGTACCTTCACTTACTGACAATGTAAAAACGGGGGCCAATACTGGCGCCTGTTACAATGCTAGTGGAGCCTGTAGCAGTATGTCGACAGCAAACTATCGCACTCCAGGACGAAGTTGTCTTGAAAGTGGTGGGATCTTTGTTCCGAATGCCATTTGTAGCACAATGCCAAATACGCTAAATTTTAATACTCAGAATGGTCATTACACCGGTAATTGGGTCATCAACAAGGAAGATGGTTCAACAACGATAACCCAGTCGCCCAGCAATGAAAAGGCACGAGGTTTCAAAACCCAGCAAGAAGTCAGCAGGGCCGTTGCCTGGATAAATAACCAAAGTGGTAATAAGCCTTGGATGCTGAGTCTCGGCATATCCGCTATCCATGAACCGGTTCATCAGTCACCGACTGCACTTTTGCCTTCGAATGCAACACCCACAGATGCCTATGACTGTAATGATCAAACTCAAAAACGAGAGCTTGCTACGCAGATGGTTGAAGCAATTGATCATGAAGTAGGTCGCTTGCTCGTAGAAGCCAAGTTAGCAACCTATAATAGTGACGGAACGCTAAACTACCAGCCAGAAAAAACTAATACCTATTTGGTATTTACCTCTGATAATGGTACTTGGACGACAAGCGTAAGAACACCTTTTGATCCGCAAAGAGCGAAGGGTACTCCTTATCAAACAGGAGTCTGGGTCCCATTGATAATCGCTGGCCCTAGAGTGAAGTCACCAGGTCGCGAAGTGAATCATATGGTTAACCTAACCGATCTATACACTTTTTTTGGAGAAGTCGCTAATATTGACGTACGTAAAGCAGTTCCAAAATATCGCCAACTGGATTCAGAAAAGTTGATGCCCTATCTGCTCAATCCGAAGCACGAGGCTATCCGTACAACCAATTTCACACATCAAGGCAATAACATTCGAGCAAGCAGTACGATTTCATATCCCTGTCTAATTGAGAGCCTTCAACAATGCACCTATAGCCTTCCCAACAAGAAAGTATGTATAGATCAAAGTGGTAAATGGTTCGGGCCCGGAGGGGACGTCTCAGCAGCGCCTGGTTATTACACCTCCTGTTGTCAAGTGAATCAGTTAACTGGTAAAAATTACCTATCCTCGATTTCATCTACTGGGATACGTAACAAGGATTACAAACTTGTTGAACAAATCAGTGAGAATTGTCAAAGTGGAGCCGCTGTCAATCCTCCTACCACCAAATACGAGTTCTACAAGATCAATCAAGATGTCGCTAACCCAAAGCTTGATAATGCTGATTCAGACCTTTTGCTTAAAACACTAACTAAAGACCAGAACAAAAATTACCAGTCCTTGAGACAAAAACTGGCGCAACTAAAAGATAGTATAGTTGCGTGTCCCGGAGATGGTAATATGGATAAAGTCGTTAACCAGAAGGATCTCGATGAGTGGGCTAAATTTGCCGAGACCACACCCGGCTTTACAACAGGAAATGCTGGAGGAAAGGGAAGTTGGTACGACTTTGGTGGACCTAATGACCCCAGTCGACCTGACGGTATCACAGATAATACTGACAGAGCAATAATAGAAGCTAATTTTGGAAAGCGATGTAAGTGAGAATAATTTTTGGATAAAAACTAATACTGACAAATATTAAACGCTGATTGATAGTCTATACACAAAAAATCAGCTTATTTTTTTATTTTTTGTTAATTTATTCACATAACTTCCATTAATCGCTTTAATTATGCTACTTACAAGCTCCAGTTTGACCCAATCTGAACGCAAGTTTCTTATTGTCTGGGGAACACTGCTTACCCTATTTTTCTTAATAATGGGCGCATTCAGTCTAACGAAAATTTATTATTTAAAAAGCGAAAGTAATTCCCGACATGTTGCCCGATTGAGTAGCGATACCTTTGAAAATAACCAAACGGCCTTCGAGCGCTCTCTTCCTGAAGGCAGTCATCCTATTAAAGTTCAAGGTGGGGTTTATTTAGACCATATTGCATCTATCTCTATAGCCGATAATACTTGGAGCCCGGTGTTTTACTTATGGTTTAAATGGACCGACGATACTATTAATCCTGGAAACAATTTCAATATTATCGAAGGAGAAATCTTATCTAAAGAAAAACTGAAGGAATTTCATAAAAATGGAGAGCACTATGAGAAATTTCTAGTAAAAGCTCAAATCACTAAGTATTTTAACTCCTTACGCTTTCCAGTTGACGACCATGTTTTAACCATTGTTATTGAAGACGGTAATCTAGCATGGAAAGATTTAGAGTATATTCCAGATATTGACAATTCAAATATTAGTTCGCGTGTCAAGATGCCCGGCTTTGGTTTTATCAAGCATAACGTATTTATGAAACCACACACTTATAAAACTAATTTTGGTGATCCACAACTCACTAATAAATCTAACCACGCAACTTTTTCACAACTTATTTTCGGATTGTCCATCGCTCGGGATGGTTTTGGCTTCTATTTCAAGATCTTTATTGGCTTATTTGCAGCTGTTTCAATTTCACTTTTAGTATTCTTCATTAAACCAACAGATGTAGATCCCCGATTTGGGTTAGGCGTTGGCGGCTTTTTTGGAGCTATCGCCAATGCCTTATTATCGATATCATTTGTCGCTGATAATGGCAGTTTATCGTTACTGGATATAGTCAATAACGTTGCAATGATCACTATCTTTTTAACACTTGTAGCATCAACTATTTCTCTCTATATTTTTGACATTAAAGGAAGAGTTAGGCTGTCTGATTTATTCGATCAAGTATCTTTTTATATTATTTCAATTGGCTATACGCTAATTAATGTTTTTATACCCATCATTGGTTCAACATATTGAGGAGAAAGACACTGATGCCTCAAGGTTTTTTTGGGACTGAGTTAATAACGCTGATTGACACTCAACATGCCTATACTCATTGCCAAAGCAAAACAAATTTCCTCCAGAGCAGTTCGATCTTTTTCATCAAACTTTCGAAATGATGCTATCTCTATAACTCCAAGTAATCTTTTATTTAAAACAAGTGGCTGTATTAAAATATATTTTAGAGGTGCAGAACCTATCGCAGAAGATACGTTAATGTAATTATCGGGTGGGCTGTTCATTTGTATAATTTTTTGAGTGACGGCACACTGACCAACCAAGCCCTCCCCAAAGTACACTTCTTTACCAATATCTTCAATCGGAACACCATAACCACCCATTAATTCTAGGCGAGACTCTATGTGATCACAAACGTACAATAAGCCATAACGCACTCCTAGCAAAGTACTGATATTTGTCATAACAGTTTGTGTTAATTCAGAAAGATCTTTAGCTTTATAAAGTTCGGCGGTGATTTCTGCGATATGTAATCTTAATTTTTGCATATCAGCAGCAACGACTGCATTACTATGGAAATCATTGATTGTTCTAGCTAAAGCAGATATTTCAGAACTGTCATTAAACTGGCCAAGCTCGGCATCTTTTTTTTCAACAGTTAAATCAGATACAATCTTATTAAGGCGAACTAAAGGCACTACAACTTTCCGACCATAAAATAAAACTTGAGATAAAAAAACCATAAACACCATTATAAATACAATAATGAATGAAAATTTTAATGAGGTATCAGCTCTCCAACTTATCGTCTTTACTTCTTGTTCTAACCTTGACTCAATACTTTTCTGAAACTCATGAATTGGATCCATTATTTTAGCTTTTTCATTGCGATATTGATCCCCATAAACTAACTTTCTAGCTAAATCAAGGTCTCCAGAACGTCCTGCGGCAAAAGCTTGATTTTCTAAATTAATTAATTTATCAGAATTATTTTTGGCTTTTTCAATGAGACCCAACTCATTACTAGTTGCACCTAAATTACTCAACCCAGCAACTGCTTTATCTCGACTACGTTTAACATTAACCTCTTCTGAAAATAAATCATCATAATTAGAATCTCCCGTTGCCGAAAAGGCTCTAACGGTATTGGTTAAAAAGTCAGATCCTTCTGATAATTGATGAGATAACATCAATGATTTTAACTGGACATCAAGAATCTTTACCTGCTCATTACGGTAGTAATTTGCTAACGTTAAACTAATAAAAGTTATAATCGCTAATAACGAGAAAATGCCCGCTATCCAATTATTAATTTTTTTTATAGACATTGGACCTTCTATTCAATTTAAAAAAGTTAATTCGATATAAAGCGAAAAACACCTTGGCATAAAGATCTAAACTTGTTGAATTATCATTCACTGTTTAACTTTATACGTTATCTTCTAGCAAAGTAAAAAGTACCTTGTCCAAACTTAACTCACCTCGTAATTTATCAATAATATTAAATTTCTTTGCCAAATTAGCTTCTGCTATTACCAATTGCGGCTGGAAGGCAAGCGCCGATTCAATGCCTTGAATCACATCACCCGTCGCCATAATTTCAAAGCCAAAACTATCTAAAAGAGTAACCCAATGATTTCGTTTATCTGTATCAGCAATCAAAAGCAAAATCTTTCTTCGTATCTTAGGTGCTTTAAGCAAATTATTAACTGCCGCAATTAAGTCTGAATCTTTAACAGGCTTGTTCAAATAACAATCAATGCCTAATTGTTCTCCGAGCAATTTATCTTCAGTAATGGTATGAAGTATTATAGGTATATCTAAAGTAACCGGATTTGTATGTAATCTAACAGTTACTTCAAAGCCATTCAAATCAGGCATTTTGACATCTAAAATAATTAAATCAGGCTTCCGTTCAGCAATCATAGCTAAACCTTCAATGCCGCTCGAAGCTTCACGAACTTCGTAATCAGCTGTAACAAGCTCTTGATGAAGAAATTGTCTAATATTTAAATTATCATCAATGACCAAAATACTAGGTAGATCTGTTAAGTTTTTATTAATTGGCCTTTTTAGG
>CAIVAH010000195.1 GCA_903903765.1 uncultured Methylococcaceae bacterium | reverse complement strand
TAAGCTGTAGGACTTTAATTAGGCTATAATTTATATAAATTATTTGCTTATAAAAATTGAGTTTCTGCAATTTTAATTGTACAACTAAAAAAGCAAAAAAAATTATTTACAATGAAAAAGTTAAACAACTAATTATGAGCATTAAACGATTTAAAATTGTTGAAATATTAAAGAAAAATTTATTTTTATTGATGGTAATCTTTTCATTAAATAGTTGCGCTAAGTTTAATGAGTTTTTTGGATCTGCTGGACCAAATCATGGTCAAGTGCATGATATAAGTAAAGATCCGCGATTAAAAGCAGTTCAATTTGTTAAAGTAGATGGCGATATAGCTAATAATTTATTGGCAAGGCGTAAACAAAATCAATTTTCAGAAGATTTTGTCAATAAAGTTAAGTCAGGTTATGTGTTAGGTGCGGGGGATGTAATTGGTGTAACCTTATGGGAAGCTACACCGGCTATGTTGTTTACTACTTCAGATTCAAACGGGGAAGGGGGGCACGCAACTTCTTTTCCTGATCAAATGATTAGTAGTGAGGGTAGAATAAATATCCCTTTTGTTGGTTCCTTATATATAGCAGCTAAAACCCCACAGCAAGTTGAAACTCTTATAGTCAGTGCACTTAAAGATAGGGCTAACCAGCCCCAAGTGATGGTTAAAGTCGTTGCTAATAATACCGCTAGCGTAACAGTTGTTGGAGAGGTTAATACCAGTACCAGAGTGCCTTTGACATCTAAGGGTGAGCGCTTATTGGATGCGGTTGCAACAGCAGGTGGCGTGCGTCAACCAGTCGATAAAATTACCATTCAGTTTTCACGTGGTAATCGCTTACAAAATATTTCTTTGTCAACGATTATAAATAATCCAGATCAAAATATTGTTTTACAACCAGGTGATGTTATTACGGCCGTTATTGAGCCATTAGCCTTTACTATTTTAGGCGCGGTAGATAAAAATCAAGAAGTTCATTATGAAAGTGTGGGGATTTCTTTAGCGCAGGCCTTAGCTCGATCGGGTGGTTTGGATGATAAAAGGGCAGATTCTCGTGCCGTTTTTGTGTTTCGATATGAAGATCCTAAGGCATTGAATTGGGTAAAAAAGCCGACATTAACATCTCAAGGTAAGGTGCCTGTTGTTTATCAAGTGGATATGAATGACCCTGCTAATTTTTTTGTAGCGCAAAATTTTCCGATAGCAGATAAAGATTTAATTTATGTTTCGGATGCCTCTTCCGTGCAGTTACAAAAATTTACCACCATGTTGTTCCAGTCTTTATATATTATGAAGACTTTTGCAGCAATGAATTAATTATTAGTAATATTTGGTTATAAGTCATTGAAAAAAATTGATTCTGACGTAGTAATAGATATTACGCGTTTGGTCGGTAGGCAAATGGAGAATCGCTTACCTACCGGTGTTGATAGGGTGAGTCTTGAATATGTAAAGCATTTTGGTCATTGTGCATCGGGTTTAATCAGGTATGCTGGACAGTGGCTTGAATTATCTAATAAAGATTCGCAACTGGTTTTTAAAGCGTTATTAGCGCCAGATGAGTCATTTAATTATTTGATTAAAAGAATGGTGACTAACTACATCATAGGGGGGTTGTTAAGTCGTAAATCTAGGCCATTAAAAGATCGTGTTTTGTTTCATACTGGGCATAGTGGTTTAGAAAAACCGAATTATGCATCTTGCTTAAGGCAATTAAATTTAAAGCCATTTTTTTTCATCCATGATTTAATTCCTTTGTCTCATCCTGAGTATTGTAGACCCAGTGCGCCAAAACTTCATCAGCAGAGAATTGATGCAATGTTAGCGTTGGGGCAAGGGATTATTGTAAATTCTGCGGCAACTTTAGCTGAGTTGACCACCTATACCCGTGTTAATGATTTACCAATGCCTCCAGCAAAAGTGGCTTTGTTAGCACCAGCTAAGTTGCCGTTAGCTTCTGTTAATGCACCGTTAAATAAGCCTTATTTTGTAATGTTAGGCACGATAGAGCCTCGAAAAAATCATTGGATGATTTTACAATTATGGCGACAATTGATTGCAGAATTAGCCGATGATGCGCCGCGGTTAGTGATTATAGGTCAACGGGGTTGGGAGTGTGAAAACATAGTCGATTTGTTAGATCGCTGTGCTGTGTTACGTGGCTTTGTTATTGAAGAGTCTAGATGTTCTGATACGCAGTTATCCGCATGGTTGCATCATGCGCAAGCCTTGTTATTTCCTTCATTTGCAGAAGGGTATGGCATGCCGTTAGTCGAAGCCCTATCTGTTGGTCTGCCCGTTATTGCTAATGATTTACCGGCTTTTCGTGAGATTGCAGGAGATATCCCTGAGTATGTTGATGCACTTGATGGTGTTCGTTTAAAAGAGTTGATTTTGGCGTATGCTGTTTCTAATCATCCACAAAGACTCGCTCAGTTAGAGCATTTAAAAGACTTTGTTGTCCCAACGTGGAAAGCTCATTTTGAGCAAGTAGAAAACTTGTTGGCAGAAGTGAATGGTGAGTGTTATTGAACCATTAAAATCTGTTTATGTTTATAAATTCCCCTATTGGAAATGGTCCGCTGTAAGGCAGTGTTTTCCTGATGCTAAGGTAGTTTTTGTAGAGAAAGTTTCTGCTGTTATGCCTGATTCTTATGTGGTGCTGTGGGGTATGATGCCTGTCCCGCGGGATTTGCCTGTAAATGTTTCTGTATTACGTATCGAAGATGGTTTTATTCGTTCGGTGGGATTAGGCGCTGATTTAATAAAACCATTATCTTGGGTGGTTGATGCACAAGGCATTTATTATGACGCGACTCGTCCTTCCTATTTAGAGGCACTTTGTTTAAATACCTTATTTGATGATGTTTTACTTAAACGTGCCGCTGCTCTGCGTTTAAAAATTGTTTCAACTAATTTAACTAAATACAACGTAGGTGCTAAGCAATGGCAAAGACCTAAAAATGTATCAACTGTTATTTTAGTGCCAGGGCAAGTAGAAAGTGATGCATCTTTAGCCTATGGAGCACCCATAGAGCGAACGAATATGGGTTTGTTGCGTGCTGTCAAAGTGGCCAATCCAGAGGCTTATATTGTCTATAAACCACATCCCGATGTTTTGGCTAGATTAAGACTGGCGGGGCAAGATGAAGAGTCTGCGGCGCAGTGGTGCAACGAGGTAGTGACTGATGTGGGGATGGGAGATTTATTAACTAAGGTGGATGAAGTGCATGTGTTAACTTCGTTGGCCGGTTTTGAGGCTCTGTTAAGGCAAAAACTAGTGACTTGTTATGGTCAACCATTTTATTCGGGTTGGGGTTTAACGCATGATATTGTTTTAAATACCAGACGCACTCGGCGTTTAACCTTAGATCAATTAGTGGCTGTGGCTTTAATTATATATCCATTGTATTTAAGTCGTGATACTAAAGATTTAATAACACCAGAACAGGCGTTGGAGGAAATGCTTGCTTGGCAAAGTGCTGTTAGACTCGGTACACCTTGGTGGCGGGAAGTGATTCGGTTTTTTATAAGATTTTTTGGTGATATTAAATAGTTAAATGCTATTTTTAAAAACATTCTTATTTTTTATGCCCGGAATGTGATTAAGCAAAGGATAAAAAAAGCTAATAAATGGATTAATAATATTAGAAGGTGAGCGTAAGGCAAGTTTGATGGGTGAAACATAAGCGCCTAAGTCTTTTTTGATGGCATAGGTCGTTAGGCCCATTTCTAGTTTCTTAGCACCTAATAAGATGGCAGTTTCAACTACCTTATGTCCAACATAGATATAAAGGCTGTCGTTTATTGCTTCATTTCTACCAAAATATAACCAGCGTAGCATATCGTTATCCATAAGTAGCAGAGCATGTCCTACCAGTTTTTGTTTGCGATAAAATAATAATACTTTAGAGTTTGCGCCTAATTTTGAAGAAAATTCGGCATAAAATTCGGGAGTTAAGACTTCTCTTTGAAACTCTGTGGCATGCTCATGCACGATTTGCCATTGTTGACATAAAACGTCAGCCAGATCGTCAAAATTGTCTCGTAGTTCATGAGAGACCTCTTGTTGCTGGTTAATGCGTAAGTGTTTTTGGAGTTTGCTTCGATAATAGCTTTTAAGTGCAGCTATATAGTGTGCCGGTGTTTCCCAGATTATATCCATATAGGTGTTGGGTAAGCTGTCTGCTAAATGAAAGCCTAAGTCTTTTATGATAGGTTCTAGGTCTGTTGTTTCAGGCTCAAAGTCTCTTAAAACGATTAAGAAGTGTCCTTGGTCTTTGGCCATTTTAATGAGTGTTTCACCAAGATATTTAGTGATTTCTACGCGGGCTTCATTATCATAAATAGCGAGCGGGGCATTAAGTGTAATGGGCGTGCCACATTCTAACATTTTAAATTTTAAGAAGTTAGGCCATAACCGCCTAATTTGTTGCAATAGTGCTCTTAGCTTTTTGGGTGCAAAGATGGCAATGTCAGTCGTAATCGTATAATAGCTTGTTAAGCCAAGAGGTTGATTTTTTTCGTTGTAGAATATGAGGTAATTATATGAAAAATCATTTAATTGACAGCGCTCCATTATGTCCCAAAATTGATAG
>CAIVAH010000194.1 GCA_903903765.1 uncultured Methylococcaceae bacterium | reverse complement strand
TTTCTCCAAGAAGAAACTCGCGACCTACCCTCTGCACCTGAAATCGATATTTTTTATAACCAAGTTGACCTACTACGTACCGACTTCGATCGCTTAAATAGCCGCATTGAACGCCTGAACAAAAACCACTCCAAAGGTAACTCGTGATCCGCCCTCAAATTATCTTACGCCTGATCCATATCAACTGGGTACTGATGTACCATGGATTAGATGAAATAGTTTTAAAAACCAATTTATTCCGACCTATTCGCTACTTAGCCTTTATAACACCCAGTTTTTGGCTAAAATCCAGAAAAGACTCACAAGCGGTAAGAATTAGACACGCGCTAGAAGAACTGGGGCCTATCTATGTAAAATTTGGCCAAGCCTTATCAACACGTAAAGATATACTCCCTGATGAAATTGCTGATGAACTCGTTAAACTTCAAGATCGAGTCCCACCCTTTGCCAATGACATCGCAAAAAACATCATCGAAACAGAATTGGAAATGTCTATTGCTGAGGCATTCGCAGAATTTGATCCAACCCCTTTAGCTTCAGCCTCTGTTGCCCAAGTTCACACCGCTGTATTACACACGGGTGAAAGCGTCATTGTTAAAGTATTACGACCTAACATTGAAAAACAAATCCAATCCGACATTGGCTTACTGTACGAATTAGCGCACTTTGCCGAAAAGTTTTGGCCTGATGCAAAAAGATTACGAGCCACAGAAGTGGTTTCTGAATTTGAAAAAACCACCTTAGACGAACTTGACCTTATCAGAGAAGCGGCAAATGCCGCCAAATTACGCCGTAATTTTGAAAACTCTGCACAACTTTACATACCTGAAGTTTATTGGGCATTTACACGCAAAAATGTCATGGTGATGGAAAGAATTCATGGCATTCCTGTCGGTGAAATTGAGCAATTAAAACGCGAAGGCGCAAACTTTAAAGTACTTGCTGAACGCGGTGTAGAAATTTTCTTTACGCAAGTCTTTAGAGATAACTTTTTTCATGCTGATATGCACCCTGGCAATATTTTTGTCGAAATACCCGATAAATATATCGCGGTAGACTTTGGTATCGTTGGCACTTTATCGTTATCAGACCAACGTTATTTAGCGGAAAACTTCTTAGCATTTTTTAACCGCGACTACCGAAAAGTAGCCGAAATGCACGTTGAATCTGGTTGGGTACCCAGCACAACAAGAATAGAAGAATTTGAATCTGCGATTCGCAGTGTTTGCGAGCCTATCTTTGAGAAACCGCTCAAAGATATTTCGTTTGGTCAGCTTTTATTAAGATTATTTCAGACAGCACGTCGTTTTGACATGGTTGTGCAACCTCAGTTAGTACTACTCCAAAAAACCTTATTAAATATCGAAGGACTTGGTCGCCAACTCTATCCAGAACTAGACTTATGGCAAACCGCCAAGCCCTATCTTGAACAATGGTTTCATGATCGAATGGGGCCTAAAGCGAAAATCAACAAACTGATAAAACAATTCCCTGAGTTTGCTGAACAATTCCCAGAAGTCCCTAGTTTAATTTATAAGGCTCTTAATAACGCCGCCCAAGCTCAACAACAAGCCGATGCCCAACATCGAGAGCTATTAAAACTACGCCAACAAATTAATGATAATCATACCAGCACCGTATGGGCTATTATTATCAGTACATTGGTAATTAGTTTAGCGGTAATATTTAAATAAAAAACAGTCAATCTAAATTAGTTAGACCACAATACAATTTCTAATAAGACTTATTAAAATTTATTGAAGTCAAAAAATCGGTGAGGTAACAAACAAGTTTGTAGAGTCTCCACATATTAAATTTAGCCAATAAATAAATGTATAGCGACATTTGTTCTCGTTTTAAAATGCAATATCATTAAAACAGCATTCTCACCTTATAACGATTGACTTTATTTAATCATGATTATAGAATCCACTCAGCTTGAAAATAGTTTTACCGTTATGCTTATCTTTACGAAGTTGTCACCAACTTGCTCGTCCTGCTTATCATAAGTAAAT
>CAIVAH010000193.1 GCA_903903765.1 uncultured Methylococcaceae bacterium | reverse complement strand
CTTCCACGCCCTTATTGACCTACCCTTTGCATTGCCCACAGCGGTAGCCGGTATTGTCTTAGCTACCTTATTCCAACCGAGTGGTCTGCTTGGTAAATTTTTATTATCTACCTTTGGCGTACAGGTCGCGTTTAAACCTTTAGGGATTGTCATTGCCCTAATATTTATCAGTATTCCGTTTGTGGTTCGAACCGTTGAACCCGTACTTTTAGAATTTGAAACTAGCATGGAAGAAGCTGGTTCTAGCTTAGGCGCAAGCCGCTGGCAAGTATTTACAAAAATCATTTTTCCTAATGTATTTCCTGCCTTACTCACCGGCTTTGCACTCTCTTTTGCTAGAGGGGTAGGCGAATACGGCTCTGTTATCTTTATCGCCGGCAACATCCCTTATGTTTCAGAAATCGTACCGTTATTAATTGTCATTAAATTAGAGCAATTTGATATCCCTGGTGCAACCTCTATTGCCCTAACCATGCTGGTTATTTCGTTTCTATTATTATTAGTGATCAATTTATTACAACACTGGGCGCGCAAACGCTCAGGCCAGCTATAAGGATATTATTAATGACTACGCATATTCAACAAATTCAGCACACTATAGCCTCCAGCAAAAAAAGCACAATTCAAGATCCTTTATGGGTCAGATTGACTCTGATTACAACGGCCATCGCTTTTATCAGCTTATTTATTTGCGTGCCACTAGGACTAGTTATCTTCCAAGCCTTTTCTAAAGGGCTAACAGCCTATTTTACAGCTTTATCACAACCCGATACCCTATCGGCAATTAAGCTCACTCTGATAGTGGCTTTAGTAACAGTTCCGCTAAACACTCTGTTTGGCATCGTAGCAGCCTGGACAATTACGCGCTTCGATTTCCCCGGCAAAAGCTTATTAACCACATTAATTGACTTACCCTTTTCGGTATCTCCGGTTATCTCTGGCTTAATATTTGTATTGTTATTTGGCGCCCAAGGCTGGTTTGGTGAATGGTTAATGGCACATGATATAAAAATTATCTTTGCTGTACCCGGTATTATCTTGGCGACTGTGTTTATAACTTTTCCGTTTGTAGCCAGACAACTGATCCCTTTAATGCAAGAAATGGGTCATCAAGAAGAAGAGGCCGCACTTTCTTTAGGAGCTGGTGGCTGGAAAACCTTTTTTTCTGTCACTCTCCCCAACATCAAGTGGGCTTTATTATATGGAGTATTACTTTGTAATGCCCGAGCCATGGGAGAGTTTGGTGCCGTATCAGTAGTTTCTGGGCACATTCGTGGTTTAACAAACACCTTACCGTTACATGTAGAAGTAAGTTACAACGATTATGATGTTATTGGCGCCTTTGCAAGCGCCTCAATTCTAGCTGGTTTAGCTATTGTTACACTGGTTTTAAAAACCATTCTCGAATGGAAACAATCGACTCGGTAATTAAACCTTATAAAACAAAACAGCAACAATTGTTTATAAGTACACTACAAACGTCTACAAAGCCAAAAACTTTGCGACCATTAAGACCTATTGAGACATTAAAATGAGTATTTTACTTTCTGATATCAGTAAAAATTTTGGCGCCTTTGCCGCCCTTAACCATATTAATTTAGAAGTACCCGAAGGTGAGTTAGTTGCCTTATTAGGCCCTTCAGGCTGTGGGAAAACCACCTTATTAAGAATCATCGCGGGGCTTGAGCACACAGACAAAGGCAAAGTCCTCATTAATGGTGAAGATAAAACGCACCAAAATGTCAGCCAAAGAGGCATCGGTTTTGTTTTTCAACACTATGCCCTATTTAGACACATGACCGTGTTTGAAAATGTCGCTTTTGGTTTACGAGTAAAACCTCGGCACAGCAGACCCAGCAATGAGGTAATTAATAAAAAAGTCCATGCCTTACTCGACTTAGTACAACTTGATTGGCTTCATAGTAGGTATCCTGATCAACTGTCTGGTGGCCAAAGACAACGTATAGCCTTAGCGCGAGCTTTAGCCGTGGAACCTTCAGTCTTATTATTAGATGAACCTTTCGGTGCTTTAGATGCCAGTGTGCGTAAGGATCTTCGACTCTGGCTTAGAAACTTACACCATGACCTTAATGTCACCAGTATTTTTGTAACTCATGATCAAGAAGAAGCCATGGAGGTTGCTAGTCAGGTCGTTGTGCTTAATCATGGTCAAATTGAACAACAAGGCTCACCCAGTGATATATACGACCACCCAAGCAACGCTTTCGTATCAAGATTCATTGGTCAAACCAATGTATTTGACTTAGATGAGCACGATAATGATTGGCTAAAAACTGCAGGCATTATTAATATTAATAACACCGGAAAAATAGCACACGTCAGACCACATGATATTTTGATTGAAAAATCCGACAATCTCCAAGATGCCACCGCCGTGGTCAAAGACTGGCAACATTTAGGGGCACTCATTCGTCTTGAGTTAGTCAAAAATGATACCAGCACCTCTAAAAAACCTGTCTTTGCAGAAATGCCAAAAGAACAATTTAAAGAATTAGCGATAAGAATTGGGGATGTCGTGAAATTAAAAATCCGCCAAGCGCATTGGTTTCACTAAACTGTGAACTTAAGTCAAATTGAATTATTACGGGTTTTACAAGAAACCAATCTAAATCTCTCCAAAGCAGCTGAGAAAATGCATATCGTGCAATCAGCAGTTAGTAGACAGTTGCAATTATTTGAAGCCGAATTAGGTTCACCTTTATTTGAGCGCCAAGGTAAAAAATTGGTAGGCATGACCACATTAGGTCTAAGCATTATGGATGAAGTCGCTACTATCAATAGAGCGAAAGCTAATATTCAACATATTGCTGCTGATTTTTTAGACAGTAACAAAGGCACTTTACATATTGCTACCACGCATACCCAAGCTAAATATTTTTTACCAAAACCAATTTCGCGCTTTAGAGAAAAATATCCTGAAGTAAACATTTACATGGTGCAAGCCTCGCCAGAACAACTAATTGATCAACTACATAATCGCAAAGCTGATGTAGCTATCTGTACCGAACGAGTTGATTTAGTACCTGATTTAATCCTTGAGACCTGTTATCGATGGTATCACTCTATCATAATACCGCATAATCACCCATTAGCAGAAGGTCCAATTACCTTAGAACGCATCTCACAATACCCAATACTCACTTATAGTTTTGGTTATACCGGCCGCTCCAATATTGAACACGCATTTAACCAAGCACAGTTAGAATTAGATATTATTTTGGCTGCATCAGATACCGATGTCATTAAAACCTATGTGCGCTTAGGCTTAGGAGTTGGTATTATTGCGGGCATGGCTTACGACCCAGTCGTTGATAAAGATTTGATTGCCCGAGATTTATCAGATTTAATAGCCAGCTCAAGCACTAAGATCGCTTATTTAAAGCACAATTATTTGCCACAGTACAGTAAACATTTTATTGATGAACTACTAATAGCCGGTAAAGAAAATGGCTATTAAAACTCAAAGTGAACTCGTCCGCCATAGATATTAACTGGGCCACGATCTGCATTATACGCAGGATTAGCTAGCTGTTGATAATCTAACGACAACCATGTAGATTTAAACACATGACATTGATAATAAATATCCAAAACCTGCTCGGGATGGTAATTAATTTTACCATCCCCAATAAAACCATCCACCCCCCCCTTATCTAAATACGCGGCATGCTCTTTAGAAAGCCAACTTGCCGCATAACCCAGCCCCACTGAATCTTTAACTCGCCCCCAACGAAGACCTTTTATCTGAGCGCCAAATGATAGTGAGCGATCAGAAGACGTATAAGAAAATACTTCTGTTTTACCGTCTGAATACATCCCTCTAAAGAACAAT
>CAIVAH010000192.1 GCA_903903765.1 uncultured Methylococcaceae bacterium | reverse complement strand
TTTTTTGTATGCTGATATGGATGGAATTATCGTATCAGACACAATGTTGAGTTAGAATATTCACACATTAACCAAGTATAGAAGTCAAGATATGCAAATCGTACTCGCTAACCCTAGGGGATTTTGTGCCGGTGTAGACCGCGCCATTGAAATTGTTGATCAAGCCATTGAAGCTTTTGGTGCACCTATCTATGTGCGTCATGAAGTTGTGCATAACCGAACGGTTGTGGATGGCTTAAAAGAAAAAGGCGCCATCTTTATAGAAGAACTCACTGACGTACCAGTGGGGTCTTATTTAATCTTTAGTGCCCACGGTGTTTCAAAACAAGTGCAACAAGAAGCTAAAGATAGAAGCCTAACGGTATTTGATGCCACCTGCCCTTTAGTGACTAAAGTTCATATTCAAGTCGCTAAACATGCAAAATCAGATAGAGAAGTAATTCTTATCGGGCACGCAGGACACCCAGAAGTCGAAGGTACAATGGGGCAGTATGATAAATGTACTGACAATGGCGGTATTTATTTAGTTGAAACCCCAGAAGACGTTACAAAGTTAGTGGTCAACAATCCAGATAACCTTGCCTATGTCACCCAAACAACACTTTCAATGACAGATACCAAAGTCATGGTAGATGCATTAAGAGCACGCTTTACCTCTATTCAAGAACAAAAGAAAGACGATATCTGCTATGCCACTCAAAACCGTCAAGATGCGGTTTTTGAACTCGCTAAAACTGCGGATACCATTCTAGTCGTTGGCTCTATCAATAGTTCAAACTCTAACCGTTTACGTGAAATTGCTGAGCAATTAGGTAAAAAAGCCTATTTAATAGATACTGCCAAAGATATGGAACAAAGTTGGTTTACAGACGAAAAAGGTGAACTGAGTACAAAAGTGGTCGGCGTAACTGCCGGTGCATCCGCTCCTGAAGTACTCGTGCAAGAAGTGATTAGCCAATTAAAAGCCTGGGGTGGTTCATCCGCTGTTGAAATTCAAGGTATTGAAGAAAAAGTAGTGTTCTCTTTACCTAAAGGCTTAAAAAAAGAAAAAGAACTGAGTGCCCAGCATTGATCTAGAATCTATTCGGCTTGATAAATGGCTATGGATTGCGCGTTTTTACAAAACGCGCAAACTTGCTGCTGACGCAATCTCGGGTGGTAAAGTACATTTAAATAAACAGCGGATTAAACCAGGCAAAGAAATCAAGCCTGGAGCTTATCTTACTATCCATAAAGATAGTCTGACTTGGGAGATCACCATTTTAGGCTTAGCAAAACAACGCTTACCCGCTAAAGATGCTGTTTTACTTTATGAAGAGGAACCTGACAGTATCAGCAAACGCCAAAAGCAAATGGCAATTCTGCGCGAACAAAGAGAATTAGTAGGATTTAATGCCCCTGAACACAAGCCAAACAAAAAAGATCGCCGCTTAATCCACCAATTTAGACAGCTTTAAACTTTACACAAACCTACAAACAAGTAGGTGGT
This sequence comes from uncultured Methylococcaceae bacterium, assembly GCA_903903765.1. Taxonomy (GTDB): domain Bacteria; phylum Pseudomonadota; class Gammaproteobacteria; order Methylococcales; family Methylomonadaceae; genus Methylobacter_C. Next base: position 6,508 of record CAIVAH010000192.1, on the reverse strand, counting down.
TTAGGAATCCCAGCTAACTTACAAGCGTATTTCAAAGGACCCTCTGGAAATAAGCGGTGTAAATATCGACTATTACCCTTTTCTTCTCCTAAACCTTTAGCAATTGCTTTAGTAAATACTCGCGCATTAGGTAAATGTTTATATTGCAGATAATAGGTTCGAATATAGAAAATAATTTCCCAATGTGCATCAGTCAAATCAATATCATTAAGAAGCGCAAGTGCTTTTGCCACGTCTTCATTCCAATCCGTGGTATTGAGCAAAAACCCTTGCTCAGTGGTTGCTATTAATGCCGAATTAACAATTAGGTCCATGATAATATTTTAGGATTTTTAACCGTCAAATTAACCAATCCTGCATAGTCAATCACTTCAATACCTTTCACCAACTCTGTTAACTGTATGCCTCTTACTTCTATATCATCAACCAACACATAAAACTTATTTTTTTTAATCATAGGCGCTAATATAGCCCGTAAACTGCCTTTTTTTAGTAGATGCAAAACACTACTCTCCAGAAAGACCACATCATCACCAGAACCGATGCGCTCTAAGACAGATGATTGTATGGGAGACTGAAAAATGAGCTGTAACATATCAATAATTATCAGTAAACTTAAGACCGACAATACCAATAATAACGAAAGCAATTGAAACTAATCGCAACCAATCAACTGATTCCTTAAATAAAATAATACCTACAATTGCCACGCCTACAGCACCCATGCCAGTCCATACCGCATACGCAGTGCCTAAAGGCAAAGTTTTAAGCGCCCACATCAATAAACCAAAACTTCCGACACCTGAGATAGCTGTAATGACACTAGGCCATAATTTGGTAAATCCTTCATTAAACTTAAGACTTAAAGCAAAAATAATCTCTACAAAACCCGCCGAAAACAAAAGCAACCACGCCATCCAAACACTCCTTTCTTTGTATATAAAAGTTTACTATTTTACAATAGTCTGCAAAATAAGCGCGTATTCAATCTCTCAAGCTATAAATGTATAATCAAACGTCACAAAGCTCCGAAGATATATTGACGGTTACCCAACTAAATCGTACGACCAGCCTATTACTTGACAAGCATTTTTTAAGTATATTCGTCGAAGGTGAAATATCTAACTTTAGCGCCCCTGCTTCTGGACATCTTTATTTCTCCTTAAAAGACGCGAATGCCCAAGTTCGTTGCGCCATGTTTAAAACCCAACAACGTCGATTGGGCTTTACACCCAGTAATGGAAAACAAGTTTTAATAAAAGCTAGGGTTAGCCTATACGAGCCCCGAGGAGATTTTCAACTCATCGTCGAGCAACTAGAAGAAGCTGGCGATGGTGCTTTACGCCGCGCATTTGAGGCCTTAAAAGTTAAACTCGCAGATGAGGGTTTATTTGATAATGCGACCAAGCGCACCCTACCATTATTGCCCCAAGCCATTGGCATCATTACCTCACCCACCGGCGCAGCGATTAGAGATATTATTACCGTTTTACGCAGACGCTTTACAGCAATACCGGTCATTATTTATCCCGTATCCGTGCAAGGCAATACTGCCAGACATGAAATTGCAAAAGCTATTCAACTGGCTAACCAAAGACACGAATGCGACATTCTTATCATTGGACGAGGTGGTGGTTCTTTAGAAGATTTATGGGCTTTTAATGAAGAAATAGTGGCAAGAGCCATCTTTGCCAGCGATATCCCCATAATTTCTGCAGTTGGACATGAAACAGATATAACTATCGCTGATTTTGTAGCAGACCAAAGAGCGGCAACCCCTTCGGCGGCCGCAGAGTTGGCCAGCCCTGACCAACAAGAATGGTTAAGCCGACTCAACCAACTCAACTTTCAATTACAACAGCAATTCACTCGCAACTTAAATCAAAGGACTCAAGCACTCACTTGGCTTAATCAACGTTTACAACAACAGCACCCGGGCCAAAAGTTATTAAGAAATGCGCAACGCCTTGATGAGCTTGAACTACGGCTTAAACAAACAATACAAGGCAAATTAGACCGAAACAAACATCAATTAGCGACAAAAATTGCTAAATTAGGCCAATACAATCCAAAAATCACTATTAACCACTATCAGCAAAAACAAGCACATTTAAAACAACGTTTGATCAGTGCTATGCAACATAAACTGGCTCATCTCAACCAATCTTTACTAACATCTAGCCAAACACTTAACGCAGTTAGTCCATTAGCCACCTTAAATCGTGGATATGCCTTAGTCATTAAGCCGCCAAATGGACAGCTTGTTAGCTCCACCCAACAATTAAAGTTAGGTGAGCGTGTGGAAACCAAGCTAGCCAACGGTAGCTTCGTTAGTGAAATAACCGCATTAGAATAAAGCGATAACTTGACTTATTTACGCCAAAATTCAGGTACAAATAAAATAACAATCGAAAATATCTGCACACGACCAAGTAACATGGCAAAGGTACAAACTCCTTTTTGATAATCACTTAAACCGGCAAAATTCGCCGCTGGACCCACTTCATTTAAACCCGGCCCCGCATTATTAAAACAAGCAATAATGGCAGAAAAAGCCGTAATAAAATCAAGCCCACTGATCAGTAATGCAAAAATCAAAATAACAATACTGATAAAGTACAAAAAGATAAAGCCCGTTACCGAATTTACAATGGCATTGCTAATCAGCATATCACCTATTTTTAAAGGCCTTATAGCGTATGGATGAATAAACTTAAACATTTCTAATCGCGCTTGTTTCATTAAGATAATCGTTCTAATCATTCTAATACCACCGCCCGTAGAACCAGACGAAGCCGAAATACAACTTAGAAACAACATCCACATCGGCACAAAAATCGGCCACTTATTAAAATCCGCATTTGCAAAACCGCAATCAGTTGCAATGGTCACTAGATTAAATGTCGCATAACGCAGTGCTGTATAAAAATCATTATAAGTACCGTTATCCCACAAAATGAAAGCAGTCAAAACACAACTTCCTAAAACTAAAGTCAGAAAGCTACGAGCTTCTCTATCAAAAAAATACGGTTTGATGGATTGCTTACGAATGGCTACAAAATGCGTAGCAAAATTAATTGCCGCTATTAACTGAAAAACCGTCAACACCATTTCTATCGACAAAGAATTATAAAAACCAATACTGCTATCATGGGTAGAAAAACCACCCAAACTCATTGCAGCGAAGGCATGACATACGGCGTCAAACCAATTCATCCCCGCTAAACGCAGTGCTATAACACAGATCACTGTGAAACCAGCATACACCATCCACAAAGCCTTAGCGGTTTGTGCGATACGCGGCGGTAAATCTGACTCTTTGACAGAACCTGGGGTTTCCGCTTTATAAAGCTGCATACCTCCAATTCCTAAGATCGGCAAAATAGCCACGGCAAATATAATAATCCCCATTCCCGCAATCCAATTAAGCTCACAACGCCAAAGATTAATCGACATCGGTAAATTATCTATACCCGATAAAATAGTGGCTCCAGTCGTTGTCAGACCCGATACCGTCTCAAAATAAGCATCACTAAAACTTAGCTGAGGCATAAAAATCAGCAAAGGAATAGTACAAAGCACAGGTGTTAATGACCAAGTACTCGCCACTAACAGGAAACCCGCTTGCCTAGATACTTTCTTTGGCACCCAAACCGTAGCCAGAAATAAAAAAGCACCTAAAATGAAAGTTATAACTGTGCCATAAAAAAAAGCCACTGCCGCACCATCATTAGCAATTTCTGAGGTGAGCCAACAAGTACTCATAAGAGCACTAAAACAGAGCGTGACTAAACCAAAGATATGAACAATAGTTAGAAATACATTCATTTAAATACGCTTAAAAGTTTGTTCAATATTACTAACCAATTTTTTATCCATGGCAAACATAACCACATGGTCATTTTCGGCAAACACAGTATCGTGATGAATTGGGATCACTTCACTATTACGAATCAAAGCGCCCATCACAATACCCGGCGGGAAGTTAATACTATCCACACTACGCCCAACCACTGAGTTTTCTTCGTTACTAGCATGCGCAATTGCTTCAATTGCTTCTGCCGTTCCACCGCATAAGGAAGTGACCTGCGCCACATCACCCCGACGCACATGCTTTAAAATACTGCCTAAGGTTTCTTGATTAGGTAATACCGTCACATCAATACCCGTCCCGGGTACTAATTTAGTGTAAGAGTTTTGATTTAATAAACAGATAGTTTTACGTGCCCCGAGACTCTTAGCTAAAGAGGCAGAAACAATATTGACCCCATCATTATTAGTAATTGCACAAAATAAATCTGTGCTCTCTATAGACTCATCTAATAACAAATTTTCATTAGAGCAATCACCCAATAATACAGTGGTTTGATTCAATTCATTAGCCATTTTATGAGCGCGAACCGGATCTTTTTCTATTAATTTGACTTGATAATCTTTTTGCAAGGCTAACGCCAAGCGTTTACCGATATGACCACCACCGGCAATAATAACCCGTTTTATTGGGGCTTCTAACTTATCTAAAGCTTTTAAGACTCTTTTAACTTCTTGACTAGGCGCAACAAAAAACACTTCATCATCAGGTTCAACACTTACGTCGCCACTCACACAAAGCGGTTTACCGTTTCTAAAAATAGCGACCACCCGCGTTTTACTATCCGACAAACGTTCTTTTAAAGTTCTAATTTTCTTACCCGTTAAGAAGCCATTCTCAACGACTTTTACCGAAAACAATCTTACTAAACCACCCGCAAATTCTGACACATGCAGAGCACCCGGAAATTCAACCAAATTACGAATAGATTGCATCACAATATGTTCTGGACTGATAACGATATCAATCGGCAAACCTTCAGAACCAAATAAACCGGGTCTTTTTAGATAATCAATCGCTCTCACTCGAGCAATTGTTTTGGGGCGGGGGTGTAGCGCTTTAATAATTAGACAAGCCAACATATTGGTCTCGTCACCTTCTGTTACTGCAATAACAATATCGGTATTTTCAATACCTGCTTGCTCTAACACACTAGGGTGAGCCGCATTACCTGTAACCGTAGCGATATCATAACGATCTTTTAATGCATCTAAGATATCTTGCTTAAAATCAACCACCACGATATCGTTTTCTTCATTAGCAAAAGCTTCAGCTACTGAAGAACCGGTCATGCCGGCACCGAGAATAAGTATTTTCATCAAAAACAAACCGAGTTAAGCCGTATATATCAGTCAAAATAATGACACTCAAGCCAGTATTTTACCCTAATCCATAGAATTATAATGGCTGATTAACCCAGAGAATTTTAAAAACAACTGCCATAATCCAACATCAGCTCCTCACAGCCAAAAAATAAACGAGGATAATCAATGCGTAATAACAATTTTAAACTGTATTCAAACAATACAGCAAAGGTCATCAGCCTTGCCCCTCCCGCATAAACTTTAAATTGCGTATTAGCAGAACACCGCCAGATAGCAGTCATCCACCATACTATTGGCAACAACAACATAAGATGCACATCGTCCCAACTGGACACTGTTAATAAACCCATTTTCGCTAAGGTGTCTGCCGCATACAAACTCGTATTTAAGATTAAAAAGTATGGCCAAAACACCCACACCAAACGCGACTGTCCAGACCAAGAGCCAAATAGATAGTTTGCAGGTATTTGTTGGTTAGCCAAATCCGCTAGATTAGGTGCAGTCATCAACAAAATAACAAACAAAGCTAAACTAATCAGTAAGAATTCTAATGGACTCGCTAAACCCACTTGACTAAAAAACAACGGTAAAGAATACACAAACATAGACGACAACCTTATAAAAATACACTCACCCTATTATCATGAGCCATTATTAAACCCTGTACCACAATAAAACCAGTACCCAACACTCTATAATCCAATATTAATTCTTAACACAATATTGCCAACCTGCAAATCTAGCGGTACAGTTAAGCATAGACCACCACCCAACAATTATGCTAATAACAGATAAGCACATGAAAAAGAACCTATTTAGTTTAGGACTCATCAGCACCCTATTCTGCTCAACCACTACAGCCGCAGACCTTGATCGACAAGAGGTAGAAAAACGTTTAGCTAATGCTGATAAAACTAACCCTGCCGACTTAAAACGTAAAGATTTAACCGACCTTGATTTATCGAACCTTAACTTTACTCAAGCTGATTTGTGGGGCTCTGATTTACGTCGCTCAAACTTTAACCATAGTAATTTATCTGGCTTAAACTTAGATTTGTCGGTACTTTCTAAAGTTAACTTTTCTCATGCTAATCTTTCCAAAACCAGTATCTTTGGCGTCCATGTAGGCAGTGCTAATTTAAGTAATGCCGACTTAAGTGCTAGTCGCTTTATTGGTGTTATGGATAAGGCCAATCTAAGCAACGCCAACTTAGCACATGCAATCTGGGGCGCAGATATGAAGAACCAATCAATGGGGTTAATGCGTGCTAGTTTAAACAACGCAAACTTAACTGGCGCTGATTTATCTTAT
>CAIVAH010000191.1 GCA_903903765.1 uncultured Methylococcaceae bacterium | reverse complement strand
ATCCATCATGTATTCACATTTTAACCAACTGACCACATCACGAGTAGCGTCGTCAGCTCTACGCTCATTTGCGGAGCAATGCTCACCCAACATAATCATTTCAGGCATGCCATATACAAATGTTTCTGGCGATTTACCCGCTAAACAATGTCGAATAGCACGATGTACTAATAAGTCAGGATAACGTCTAATGGGAGAAGTAAAATGTGCATAAGCCTCTAAGGCTAAGCCAAAATGGCCTTTAAGATCAGGGCTATAAACCGCCTGAGACATCGATCTTAATAATACGGTTTGAATTAAATGTGCATCAGGGCGATCTTTAACTGCATCGACCAAGTGCATATAATCTAAAGGAGTAGGACTCTCTCCACCGCCAAACTTTAAGCCTAACTCACCTAAAAAGGTTTTTAGATTAAGTAATTTATCGGAACTAGGTCCCTCATGAATACGCAACAACTTTGGGATTTTCTTTGCATTTAAATACTTAGCCGCCGCGCTATTAGCGGTGATCATAAACTCTTCGATCAGTTTATGTGCATCATTACGCACCACGGGAATGATCTTTTCTATCTTACGATCTACCCCAAACATAATGCGCGTTTCTTGGGTATCAAAATCCATCGCACCGCGCTTTTCACGACTGACTCGCATCACTTTATAAAGCGCATAAAGCTCTTTTAAATGCGGCAATACCGCTATATGTTTTTCTGCTAAAGCCTCATCACCATCCACTAAAATCTTAGCCACTTCCGTGTACGTTAATCGGGCATGAGAGCGCATCACCGCATCATAAAAGCGACTACGCGAAACCTGTCCCTGTTCATCTATAAACAGCTCACACACCATACACAAACGATCGACATGTGGATTTAACGAACACAAACCGTTCGACAAAATCTCTGGTAACATGGGGATCACTTGTTCAGGAAAATACACCGAAGTACTACGATTTTTAGCTTCTTTGTCTAATTCAGTATCCACTTGTACATAGTGCGATACATCGGCAATAGCCACTAATAGCTTCCAACCTTTTGGCGTTTTCTTACAATAAACAGCATCATCAAAATCTCGTGCGTCTTCACCATCAATGGTGACTAAAGCCGTGCTGCGTAAATCAACTCTGCCTTCTTTAGCGGACTCTGGCACTTCATCCGTTAGGGATTTAATTTCATCCAGTAACTCAGTTGGCCAAATATTAGGTAATTCATAAGACCTAATAGCCATCTCAATTTCCATACCCGGTGCTAAATGATCACCTAATATTTCAATAATCCGACCGATAGGCTGATGTAATTTAGTGGGTTGTTCTGTGACTTCTGCGACAACAATTTGACCATGCTGAGCATCACCCACACCGCCTGTTTGCACTAAAAGCGTTTGAGCGATATTTTTATTATCAGGGACCACATAAGTAAAGCCGTCTTCTTGATAAAGTCTACCGACTATTTGATGTGTATTGCGTTCTAATATCTCAACAACTGCGCCTTCTCGTCGCCCTTTTTTATCTAAACCCGCTACCCTAACCATTGCTCTATCGTTATGCAATAAAGGGTTCATTTCTCTGGGTGATAAATACAAATCATCTGAACCGTCATCAGGTCTTAAAAAACCAAACCCATCCGAATGCCCAATAATACGCCCTACGATCAAATCTTTATTATTAACTAAACAATATTGTTGGCCACGATTGTAAAGTAATTGGCCATCGCGCTCCATGGCTCTTAAACGCCGTCTTAAAGCCTCAAGCGCTTCCTCATCTTCTAGTTTAAAAAGATTAGCAATCTCAGTACGCGATAAAGTTTTACCTGCGTGTTCTAAAGCGGCAAGAATAAGTTCTCTACTGGGAATGGGGTTTTCATACTTTTCAGCTTCGCGCTGTGCGTATGGATCTTGAGTTGAATTAAAATCAACGTCTTTTTTAGACTTGGGGGACATTTAAGAAATAAACACAATTATATTAACACGCTAAATTAGTAGCCTTATATGATACATGCTTAGCTTAATGATTAGAATGGAAAATAACATATACAGTCAAAAAAAAACAATAGTTTCTTTAACTGATGCCCCTTACATCACTAATAAGTTTTCACCTGACTCCGTATGTAAAACGTCACCTGTCCGTTGCAGCACAAAAAAGCCTCTATCAAGCGCCTCTTTCTTAGCTACCTCATGCACATGAAAAGAAGCTAAGGCACCGTATAGTTTATAATTTTTGAACCAAGGAAATAACTCTTTAAAATGTGACATCTTACGTTCTAACTTATCGATATCTTTTTGATGGGCTTTATACTTAACTTCAACTATACCTACAGATTCGCCATTCGTAAGCACAATATCGTATTCTTCTTGTAAATTAGCGGAGTGCTTTTTCATATTACTTAACACTTCATCAAAATGAATGCTGCCCAAATGCGCATCTGCGACTAAACTGTTATAAAAAAATTCTTCAGCAACATCGCCCTGATTTTTTGACATATTACCCAATTGAATGCCGATACTTTCCAATTTAGCATCGGTCTTACGCATTTGCTCGCTGGTTTCTTTTTGGGCAATCGCTAAACTAGCCACCAAGTCTTTCAATTCGTCATCAGTCATGGATAATCTGCGTCATTAATTTACATTGAGTAACGCATAGTAACAGATCAATAAAACTCAGGAAACAATTGAAATAATATCCACACCACCACAACAGAGACGAACAATAAACCCCAGCCAAATTTATTTAAGAATTCTTTATTAAACATTACCAACTCCGATTAAGACCAAATCAATACATAACATTCTTTTTAACCGATTTAATCTTAAAAGCAATTTAAATACTATTGCTAACAACCACAATATCACTCGCCACTAACGCAGGATGCGTTACCGTACCTAACACCTCAATGGCGATGGGTGTAGCTTTAGCTGCGATGCCATCGGCGTCAAAATATAAAGTGCCGTTATTAGTGTTATAAATAAAATGCTGAGCCGAATTAATCGCAAGCCCTGTCGTATTTGCCACAAAATTGCTACTAAGCACGGCTCCGATTGTTAAGCCTTTAAATGCGGAAGCACTGATTTGTATATGATCTGTGCCACTTACAAAATCGGTTATAGTCGTTAAACCATTGCCTTTTATAAAGGTAAAGGTATCGGATCCAACGCCACCGGTTAAGGTATTAATACCCGCACCCCCGATGATACTATCGTTACCTGCTCCACCATCAATGCTTGCCGTGCCTTTGCCTTTTGCTAAGGCGGTAATCACATCATCACCTGCTTCACCATATAGCGCATTGTTGCCCTTGCCACCGGTAATAATGTCATTACCCAAACCGCCATTGATCGTTGCATCACCCGCACCGGCAGTTAAAGCGTTATTGCCATTATTGCCGATGATCAGATTCGTTAATTTATTGCCAGTCCCATTGATGTCCGCAGTACCCGTTAAGGTTAAGTTTTCTACGGTAGATCCCAATACATAACTCACAGAACTCTGTACCGTATCGTTGCCACCTAACTTATCAACCACGACATCGCCATTATTATCGACAATAAAGGTATCGTTACCTGTGCCACCGATTAACTTATCTT